>JUUF01000090.1 GCA_001058355.1 Carnobacterium maltaromaticum | reverse complement strand
GGCAACAACAACGTGTGGCGCTAGCCCGTGCATTAGTATTAGAACCAAAAATTCTCTGTCTTGACGAACCGCTCTCTAACTTGGATGCTAAATTACGTGTAGACTTAAGAAAAGAATTGAAACGTCTACAAAAAGATTTAGGAATTACAACATTGTATGTTACACACGACCAAGAAGAGGCATTGACATTATCAGATAGAATTGCTGTATTTAACAATGGTTTCATCGAACAAGTGGGAACACCTCCTGAAATTTACCATCAATCTAAAACAGAATTTGTTTGTGACTTTATCGGAGATATTAACGTCCTTTCTGAAGAAACAGTTCATGAGATTTTAGAAAGCAATCCAAACATTCCTTTAGAAGATAAAAAAGGATATATTCGTTTAGAAAAAATTCGTTTCAGACGTGAAACAGAAGACGATATTGTTCTAAAAGGAACAATTATTGATACAGAATTTTCTGGTGTAACAGTTCGTTACACTGTTCAAGTGTCAGACCATCAGGTTGTTAACGTTACACGTATTGATAGTCAATTTGCAATCAAATCTGTAGGGGAAAATATGGAACTTTATATTACACCTTCAGATGTCGTGCAATATTAGGGAGGTACAACATGCGTCATAAGTTAAATTGGAAAGATTGGCTCATTCGTATAGGGCTAATCTGGTTCCTCGTAACGTTTATTATTTATCCAAATATTGATTTGGTATTAAGTGTGTTTGTCAAAGATGGACAATTCTCGCTAGATGCTGTTAATCGTGTACTTAAATCACCACGTGCAATTCAAAGTATTATGAACAGTTTTAAACTAGCATTATCGTTAATTGTTACAGTTAACGTAGTCGGTCTTCTTTGTGTGTTGTTTACAGAATACTTCGATATTAAAGGTGCCAAGATCTTAAAACTTGGATATATGACATCTTTAATTTATGGTGGTGTGGTTCTTGCAACAGGGTATAAATTCGTATACGGCCCTTATGGAATGATTACAAGAATTCTTCAAAACTTCCTACCAAACCTTGATCCAAACTGGTTTGTGGGATATGGTGCTGTATTATTCATTATGACCTTCTCAGGTACAGCCAACCATACATTGTTCTTAACAAATACCATTCGTGGTGTCGATTATCATACTATTGAAGCAGCGCGTAATATGGGAGCAAAACCATTTACCGTATTCAGAAAAATTGTTTTACCAACATTAACGCCAACATTATTTGCCTTAACAATCATGATTTTCTTAAGCGGGTTATCAGCAGTTGCGGCTCCAATGATTGTAGGGGGTAAACAATTCCAAACAATTAACCCGATGATTATCACTTTTGCAGGGATGGGGAACTCTCGTGACCTTGCTGCGTTACTTGCGATTGTCCTAGGGGTTGCAACAACAATCTTATTAAGTATCATGAATAAGATTGAAAAAGGTGGAAATTATATTTCAATTTCTAAAACAAAAGCACCTTTGAAAAAGCAAAAGATTACTTCAAAACCATGGAATATCATTGCGCATATCGTGGCATACGCTTTATTCGTAGTGTTCATGTTACCTTTGATTTTCATTGTCTTGTACTCATTCACTGATCCAGTGGCGATTCAAACAGGTAACTTGTCATTAGCTAACTTTACTCTAGAAAACTATCATCAGTTCTTCACTAATAGTGTTGCGTTCTCACCATTCTTAGTCAGCTTTGTATATGCCAGTCTTGCTGCTATCACTGCGACAGTTCTTGCCGTTGTATTTGCACGTGTGGTTCGTAAACATAAAGCTCGCTTTGACTCCTTATTTGAATATGGTGCGTTATTACCTTGGTTATTACCAAATACTTTATTAGCAATTAGTTTGCTATTTACATTTAATCAACCACAACCACTTGTATTTAATTTCATTTTAGTAGGAACGCTAGTAATTCTATTAATTGGATATATTATTGTGAAGATTCCATTCTCTTATCGTATGGTTCGTGCTATTTTGTTTAGTGTTGATGATGAGATGGAAGATGCAGCTCGTAGTATGGGGGCGTCTCCGTTTTATACAATGATGAAGGTTATTATTCCGTTTATTTTACCGGTAGTACTTTCAGTTATTGCGCTTAACTTTAACTCTCTATTAACAGACTTCGACTTATCTGTATTCTTGTATCATCCATTAGCTCAACCTTTAGGTATTACTATCCGTTCAGCTGGGGATGAAACAGCAACATCAAATGCACAAGCACTTGTCTTTGTATATACAATTGTATTGATGATTATTTCTTCAGCAGTACTTTACTTCACACAAAGACGTGGCAAAACAACTAGAAAATAATTATGGTTACATCAGGTATTGAATTAACGAATACAGATATTTTTATCCGAGTTGCATTGTCTTTGATAGCCGGAATGGTTATCGGCATGGAGCGAGGTAGTAAATCGCAACCAGCAGGAATTAGAACGCATAGTGTCGTTTGTGTTGCGGCATGTTTAATCATGATGACTAATGAATTTGTTTCTTATAAGTTTGGGACAGGAGATCCGACCAGATTAGGAGCACAGGTTGTTTCGGGAGTTGGTTTCTTAGGGGCAGGAACGATCCTTGTCACAGAAAAGAAAAAAGTTACAGGGTTAACAACTGCAGCAGGTATTTGGGGTTCTGCAGGGATAGGACTCGCAATTGGAGTCGGCTTTTATCAAGGAGCAATTTTAGCAGCCGTTTCTATTTGGGGCGTGATATCCATGTTTCAACCGTTAAAGATGTATCTACAAAAACGCTCTCGAGTAATTGAACTCTATATTGTAGTCAATTCTACGGAAGCCTATAATCGTGTATTAGTCTATTGTGCAGAAAATCGAATTCGAATTACTGACTCAAGGACTGCATTCGGTGAAGTGAACCAAAGTCGAATCCAGTATTTCGATGTACCAGAGAAGAAAATTGCTTCTTTTGTAACGTTAGAATTAGCTGGTAGCTTTGAACATCTTCGACTTATGGAAGAACTTTCTAATCTTCCAGGTGTCATTTATGTTGAAGAGATTAGTTAGATACGGATTAAAGAGCAGGGATTTCCTTGCTCTTTTTTAGATGAATGAGTATTCGCTAAAGAGATGTCGAATGTCAATTTCCTAGTATAGGATGGATAGAGGAGTTATTATGGGATGAAAGTATGTAAGATAAATTTTGATAATGGCAGCATTCGATATTATAATAGAGAATGCCTAGAGAAGGAATGTCATATTCATACATTTCACGAGATTTGTGAATGGGTATGGGCATTTCGTCTTCCAATGGATCAAATAATGAAAAAAGTAATTTTCAAAGAAAAGCTAATGCCAATGCTAGAAAGTTACATTAATCAAATAGATCAAGAACTAAAAGAAATGAATTGTCTCACTGAATTATATTTGATAGAATTATGTGGCATTCCAATATCTTATACATTTATTCAAGCGATGATCATCAGATATTTTGAATTGCTTGGATATAAAAGTGAACTCTTAAGATTTCGAGTGAACAGAATGCATCAATAATGATAATTAGTATAGTTATCGAAAAAAATAAATTTATAAGGAGTAAGGATGGAAAAGTTTAAGAGAAAGGCTACTATTTATGATATTGCGCGCATTTCAGGGGTCTCTCCTAAGACTGTTTCCCGTGTTATCAATGGTGGTGATGGAGTTAGATCAGAAACTTACCAGTCTGTGATGAAGGTAATTGATGAACTGTCTTATATTCCAAATGCGTATGCACAAAATCTGACTAAGAAAGAAACAACGAATATTCTCATTTCAGTCAAGAAGATGGAGTCCTTCCCATTAATCTGGTTCCAGACACTATTGGATAAGGTTTTACAAACTTGTAAAGAAATGGGAGTCAATGCAATCGTCGAGTATTTTGGTGAAGGGGATTCAATTAAGGATTCTATTATTTCAAGTACTGGAAGTTTAGTCGATGGAGTTATTGTCTTTTATGAAGGTAAAGATGATAGTAGAATTCAATATTTAAAGAAAAATAATATGCCTTTTATTGTTTTTGGGAAATCTCAAACTGAGGGTGTTATTTATGTTTCAAATAATGATTTCCAAGCTATGTTCGAATTAATGGGAGCAGTATCTGAGAAAGAGCTCCGGAATATGTGGTTGCTAATGGGTGGAGAGTCACTGGTTAACAAAGATCGTGAGAAGGGGGCTCGTACTTTTGTAAAAGAGAAAAAGTATGGAATTGCTTTAGAAGTTGTTTATGGATTAGCTACGATTGAATCTGTGTATCATTATGCGATGGATAATTTAACAGATACGAATATACCGGATATTATATTTGTCTCTGGGGATGAAAAAGTCCAAGGGATTATTCGTGCGTGTTACGAAAAAGGAATCTCGATTCCGGACCAATTAGCTATTGTAGGGTTTGATAACATTCCAATAGCACAATATTATACACCTGCATTATCAACCATTTCTCCAGATTATAGTCAGTTAGCAAAAGAAATGATTGATGGAGTTCTTGCGATTATCAATGGAGATAAAAGAAAATCTGTAGAGGTTTCTACAACTCTTGTCAGACGACAATCGTTCTAAATAGCCTACGGTGGCTTCAGAAATAACATATATCTTAAAAATGGAAGTAAGCTCTTAGAGTTTATTTCCATTTTTTGTTTCCTGATTTCAGTTTATTTGCTAGGAGGAAAGACAGCAGCTTGATGAACTGTAACATCTCACATTGCACGATGAGTGCATGAGTGCTATAATGGGTACTGTTTTTATATGGATATGACTTGTTTTCAGAGAATTTACACAAAATGAAAATTATTTACAACGGAAAGGGGAGAAAATAATGTCTACTCATAAAAAAGTATCACTTTCAGAAGTAAACCAATCGATAGATACGCCAAAGAATAATAATTTCTGGCAAAACTTAAAAGCTTTCTTAGGACCCGGAGCGCTCGTAGCAGTAGGGTACATGGACCCAGGTAACTGGATTACTAGCGTGGTCGGAGGGGCTTCGTACAAATATACATTGCTCTTCGTAATCCTTATTTCGTCATTAATCGCAATGCAGTTGCAACAAATGGCAGGAAAACTTGGGATTGTAACGCGTATGGACTTAGCGCAAGCCACAGCGCATCACGCACCAAAATGGCTTCGTCACATTTTATGGGTGATCGTCGAATTAGCACTGATGGCGACAGACTTAGCGGAAGTACTTGGATCAGCCATTGCCTTGAACCTCTTGTTTGGAATTCCAATTATGGTGGCCATCTTTATTACGGTTCTGGACGTATTCTTGCTTCTTGGAATTATGAAGCTTGGATTTAAGAAAATCGAAGCAATTGTATCAACGTTGATTTTAACAATCCTTTTAATTTTCGTGTATTTAGTAGCGTTAGCAGAACCAAGTATTTCAGGAATTTTCACAGGATTCCTACCAACGGCGCAGTTATTCGAACCAACAACTCCTGGACACGATAGCATTTTAACATTGTCACTAGGGATTATCGGGGCAACCGTAATGCCGCATAACTTATACTTGCATTCATCACTCTCACAAACGAGAAAAGTGGATTACACAAATCAAGATAATGTTCGTAAAGCTGTTCGTTTCATGACATGGGACTCAAACATCCAGTTGAGCTTAGCGTTCGTTGTGAACTCACTCCTATTAATCTTAGGGGCAGCGTTATTCTTCGGACACGCATCTGAAATCTCTGCCTTCTCGCAAATGTACAATGCGTTGCAAGATTCGAAGATTGCCGGTGCGGTCGCAAGTTCGACATTATCGACACTCTTTGCCGTGGCGTTATTGGCGAGTGGTCAAAACTCAACAATCACAGGAACATTGACAGGACAAATCGTGATGGAAGGTTTCTTACATATGAAATTACCACAATGGATTATCCGTCTGGTGACTCGTTTATTCGCCTTACTACCGGTGATTGTCGTAGCGATGTTATTCGGTTCGCAAGAAAAAACATTGGACCAACTCTTGGTATACTCACAAGTATTCCTATCAGTGGCGTTACCATTCTCTATCTTCCCATTGATTTACTTCACGTCGAAGAAATCACTCATGGGAGAATTCACCAACGCTAAATGGAATACCTTCCTCGGATATGCGGTAGCCGTTATCCTAACGATTTTAAACTTCAAGTTAATTTTTGATTTATTCTAAAACCAAACGGGCATCTTCGGGTGCTCGTTTTTTTGTTGAAATAAATAGTGAAAGTAGGGAAGTTTCATGTTATAATATAAATGATAGCGCTTTACATATACTTAACGCGTTAGAATTTGCTTAGTCGTTTTTGAACGGCTGTATTGACAACTGAATAGAAATGAAAACTTAATAAAAGGTTGATATATAAAATAATTCCATTTTAGATGGAGTGTTTTTATGCAACCTTTTTTCTTTTTAATGGAAAGGGGAAGATAGAATGCAGAAAGCGATTGAGAATTTTTGCGAGAAAAAAAATAATGGACTGTTTTTATTGGATATGCCAACAGGTTTTGGGAAGACGTATAATGTTTTAGAATTTATAGCTGAAAATTTCGATAACGATAAGTACAAGAACACAAATTTTTTCTTTGTGACGACTCTTAAGAAGAATTTGCCTTTCGAAGACTTAAGAGAACGATTCAAATTGAAAAATAAAGAAAAACAATTCGAGGAAAAATGTATACGTATTGAAGCAAATGCGGAAAAGGTGATTGAGAATATTGATTCATTATACAAATCAGGAAAAATCCCTAAAAGAATTACTTTGAAAAAGGAATTTCAGGAGCTATTAAATCATGTTCAATTCATTAATCAATTTAGAAATAAAGACTTGCAATCTAATTACGAAACTTTTGCAAAGATTATTAAAGAAAAAGAAATATTAATTCAGAAAACGGCGGAGCCAAATTTACGTAAATTAATTATTGAGGATTTATCAATATTTAAGTCGCCTAAAGATAAATTGGATGCTATAAAGGATAGAGATGAGTATAAATGGATTGGAAAACTTTATCCGACTGTATTCTCAACAGATAAACAAATTTTTTTCCTAACGATTGATAAATTTATTTTAGGAAATACAACAATTATCGAACCTACTTATAGTTTTTATAACCATTCAATTATTCAAAATGCAATTATTTTTATTGATGAATTTGATGCTACAAAAGATAAAGTTTTAAATCTGATTATTAATAAAGGATTGAACCAGTCTGTAGATTATCTATATCTATTTGATCAAATTAATTCAGCGTTAACTACAAAGAGTTTTCCGATAGATGTAACAACAGATTCGACACAAAATATACAGAATATGAAGGAACGTTTTTCTCATAAATCATGTGAGGAAATCTTAAAGGGGTGTGTCGGAGTATTTGAGGATACCTCTAAAAAATTTAATATGAAGTATAGTTTTCTTACTAAAAAAGAAAAAGGTGATGAAAGAACACGAAATTTTCTGTTTAATGATTTGACCTATCATTCAGTCCTTTCAAAGAAAAGCGCATATATTGATATAATTGTTGATCATAAAGCCCAACAAAATTGGATTCATTTTACAAAACAGAAAATGAACTATTCTCAGGTTGGCATTTTGCCGTTACTATCTAGTATAAAGGGATGTTTAACATATTTTCAGAACGGATGCAGACATCTGGCGGAAAACTATAAGCAGTTGCAAAATGAACGTAACTCTTCAAAAAATGACGATTTTACTTTAGAAGATGCAATTACATCTGTTTTAAAAGTGTTAAATATATCAAAAGAATTAATAAAGTATTTGACACCCTTAATTTTGTCTGAACAAAAAATGAATCGAAAGAAACAAACGTTGGTAGAAAATCAAATATCTCCTTTGGAATTAGAGCATTCTATATACAATAACGGCTTTAGATATTACGATTTTAAAGACGATCCAAGCCATAACATGCAATCAGAGATAAGGTTATATGATTTTTCTGATACTCCAGAGAAAATTCTTCTACGAATAGCCCAGAAAGCAAGGGTTATTGGGATTTCGGCCACAGCAACAATCGATACAGTAATAGGAAACTACTCTCAAGAATACCTCAAACGAATGTTACAAGATGACTATTACGTTTTGCCTAGAGAAGATAGAGAAAGATTAGAAAATGCATTTGCAGAGTCTACAAAAAATTATAGTAAAGTAGATATACAAGTTAATCCAATTAGTTGTGATGAAGAAATTAGAAAAGATTTAGAAAAAATCTACGACAATGAAAGAATTATTGACTATTATGCAGAAAAATTAGAAATGCACTTTGGCACTAGTGATTTTGCAATTAGAAGATTTCTTAAGATAATTAAAGCTATGAAAGCATTTATTGTAAATGATGAAGTTCAATCTTTTTTATGCCTTTGTAATAAGTTGACTAAAGAGGGAAAGACGGATTTTGATTTAATTCTCTTTAGGGAAATGGCGAGAGATATTATTGAAGAAGCAGGCCTCAATTATGATGAGGATAAATTAGTAGTAAGCATCAACAGTGAAGACTATGATACGCAATATAATGAAATTATTGAGCGGCTCTCAAATGGTAAAAAACTATTTGTGCTATCTTCGTACCAAACAATTGGTGCAGGGCAGAATCTACAGTATAGAAAGCCAGAAAATGTAGATGTAGTACAAGTGAACGATAATGTACGAGAATTGTTGGAAAAAGATTTTGATTGTATTTATCTTGAAAAGCCAACAAATATTGTCGTTAACGTTTTTGGAAACAAGATAATCTCCGAAGAAACCTTAGTTCGATTTATATTTGAAATGGAATTTTTAATGGAAAATAATGAAGTTTCAAGAGCAGCTGGAATTCATGATATTAAGGAGATCTTTAAAAAAAGCGATAGTAGTGCTAAAGCAAATTTACTTTCCAATCGCTATGAATCGTGTTCTATTCAAAATGCGTCGCTTAGAGTGTTGATTCAAGCTGTAGGGCGCATATGTAGAACAGGATTGAAAAATAAAAACATTTACATTTATCTTGACGAAGCAATATTAAAAGAAATTGATATGACAGCTGTGAAAACACGAATGGTAAATCCGGAATTTGCTGAAATTATAAAAGAAGGAAAGAAATATGATGCAGACTCGAGCGCTGATTCACTTATAAGAATAGAGAATCAAGCCAATGGTGCATCATTGAAGAGTATGCTAATTATCAATAAATTAAGATATAACTGGGATGAGAAGAATATTAATTTATGGAAGAGATTAAGAGAGCAGGTGCTTAAACATCCAACAATTGATAAGCATGAAATCGAAAAGAATCTTAATTTTAAATCTATCTATCTCCAAGCCCCTAAAAAAATATCTGGCTACTCATACTCTCAAGAGGATGATTACCAAAAGAATATTATGGTGAAGTTTGATGACTCAATGCCTCAAAAAGTATCTGAGGAAGATGCTCGATTACAAGAAATATTAGAAATTCCGGGGATTAAGGCTTATTTTGAAGAAAAAGGATATGCAACGGAATTCACCTCAAGCGAATACTTATTAACACCACCGATGTTCAATAATATTTATAAAGGTGCCTTAGGAGAAGTTGCTGGAAAATACATTTTGGAAAAGTTCCTAGGTTGCGAGCTTCAAGAAGTATCTGAAGATGTATTTGAATTTTTTGACTTTAAGATAGGAGACGATGTGTACGTTGACTTCAAGCATTGGAAGGATACGATGATAGTGGATGCCAAGAAGGCCAAAGAAAAAATCATTCAAAAGCTTAACGCTTGTAATGGAAAACGTGCGGTGATAATTAATATTCTCTATGATAGAGAAATGCAAATTACAACAAGCTATGATGAAAGAATTGTCGAAATTCCGTGCTTGTATCGTACTGATTTGAATCAACTAGATCCAAGGAGTATAGATGAAATTCTAAGAAAGGGTTATTTGAGATGACGCAAAAAATCACAACGAATGAGTTAAAAGTAACTTTTGATTATGAGGCAATTCAAAAGAATTACCGCTTTTTTCAATTGGAAACTTCTGATAAATTCATCAAAGGCGGAGCAGCATTTTTAGACTTAACAGAAGACTCATTTGTCCGTTCAATTGTTTTTGCAAGTGGAAAGAAGTTCTATTTGATGACGAATGCAAAAGATGTCGAAAAAAGAATGGTATTCCAAGCCGTTCAGAAGTATGAAGGCAGCGAACATCTTTCGATAAAAGAGTTGAATGCAGAAAATATAGACAAACATATCTTGTTACAGTTATTCTTCAATTCTTTATCGAATCCTGAGCATGATGCGTATTCTTATAACAATTTAACCGGTAAGTTACTTTGTTATAATTCGGCTTGGCAAAAGAAGGATTTGGATGGAAATATGATTCAACTAGATTGTATTGAAGTGAAAGTCACGAAGGAAATGTGCCTTCAGTTATCTGCTCATCGCATGACGGCTCTCAGTCAAGCAAAGCGAATGAACTTTGGTAAACGAAAAAAACAGGAGTATCCGCAATATGAAATTGCCTACCATCACCATACGTTAAAACGAGTATCCAAAGAAAAGCTGAATGACCCGACTAACTTGATTCAAAAACCTATTGGTAATGAGAAGAGTACGATTACGTTTTTCGACTTCAGTGATTATAAAAAGTTTGCTTGTTCTAAAAATGGCGTATTGTATAATTTCATGAATCTTGTTAAAAAGCAATTTTCAGAATATCTCTCTATAGAGTTTGTTACGTACGAAAACCCAAAAATTCTTTCGGTGGAAAAGACTGAGTTGAAGCTTTCAAAAGAGATGGTGCAGCAACAACTATTAAAAACAGGAATAAATGTAATTGATGAGGTACAAAATTCTACGTCAGAATTCTTTTTACAGGACTTATGCCAAGAACTTCAAAATCGAATTCCAGGATTGGATTGTAGTATTGGGAAGCGGCTATCTAAGCGGAAAGTCAATATTCGTTATATCCATGAAAAAGACTATTATGGGGAAGACGATCCTTATCAGGCATCTACAGAAGAAGTAGTAGTGCAACACTTTACGGAAGAAAACTTCCAACATGATGTGAATGTTTGTGTTGAAACGATTTTAAAAGAATTAGTGATTAAACATGACCTGAAGCAACGAAAGCTGAGCCTAGTAGATTGGGAAAAGTATGAGTACGATTCCGATTGGATTTTTGGCATTGAGATAGACGAAGAATATTATTTCATGAAGATTCATCCAGATGGGACCTTCGCTGTAGAGAAAATGCAATATGATTTGTTCAACGCTTCGGAGTATAACCGATATATGGATTGTTTTTCTGTAGATGGGTCTGTTGAGGGGTTAGTGAAGGATGCTGCAGGGAATATTAATATTATTAAGAAAACAAATATGCATACTTTGCCAGAAATAAAAGAGATTGATGATGTCCTCAAAAAGGCCTCTGAAACTACGGAGTTCAGTGGAGAAGAGTGGACACGATTATTGAGAATAGCATTGCTTAAAGCTGATAATCAGAAAGTAATTGATAAACTAGAGGAAATCATAGGAACACTTCAGGAGCAAAAACAATATGATAAAAAAGATATCTTTAAATTATTGAAAGGCAATACGATAAAGAAATTTGTTGTAGATAGTATTTTTGAGGATAAAGGTATTTTACTATTTGCCTTCCTTCGTAATAAGAAGACGAGAGAAAAATATTTTTCTGGAGTGATTGATATTAATTACTTCCAACACACCGATACTTCTGCACGATTTTGTGTAGGCAAGATTGGTGAAGGCATGAAGCAAAAGTTGGAACGTGCTAGCGTCATTCGTGAAGTACAGGCGGAGGAAGATAGCAAGTTGATTTTTGAAGAACTACTACCTCTAATGGGTGTAGATTTTGTAAAATTAGGCATGCTAACAGTAATTCCATTTCCATTCAAATATCTTCGTGAATATGCTCGTACAATTTAATGATGAAGGAGTAAGTTTTTGGGCTTACTCCTTTTCTGTAGATACTTTTAGTTTTCCTAAAATTCACAAAGGTTTTATTGTATTTTTCTAGAGAATAGGATAGATTATAAGTGAGGTGATGGAACCGCATTCAACGGTTCGTCAATACAAGTAGGATGAGGAGGATGGTTATGAGTTTTCCATTTTGTGAGGATCCAAATACGGCAACGATTCTTTGCAAGCATATTGCAAGAGGAGAACAGCCGATTTTATATGTAAGTCATGACGAGGACGATGGCATGTGGCAGTTTCTATGTAACGAGGAGCATACCATTGAGGACTTGATGCTAGTGACTTTGAAACAAGCCTATGAGCTCGATCCGTCTATCGGGGAAATCAAAGACTTGCCTCTAGGAAATGAGGCTTGGAGGGAACATCCACAAATGCCGTGGAGAACTTAAAATTGAGGATGAATCGCTTGGTAATCGTAGAAAATGACAGCGAAAGGGAGAATAGAATGAAGAGTATTTCGAAAACAGTAACATTAGGACTTTGTGCAGCCGTACTGATTGGTTTAGCAGGATGCGCTAAGACGCAAAAAGAAACGACGACACAGGCAGCTCCAGAGACGACAGCCGTAGCGGCACAATCGCAGGAAGCGCCGCAATGGGTTGCGACCTATACCAATATCAGCAATCCTTCAAGTGTGGAGGAAGTGAAGGCGTTGTTGTCTGCGTACTTGGATAAAGAAAGTGTGGAGAAGTTCTTCGAGTTCGTGAATGACTACAATGCGATAGTTGGCGAGACAGGCTTGCAAGGGGATTTTGCGTCGTTTACAAAAACGGAGTATGACGTTGAGAAAATCAGTTCGCTTTGGAATGCAAAACACGGCGATTTTGTTGGAACGAACTGCCGCATCAATACGTATGCGTTGTTGAAGAATAAGATTACGATTCCGAAGATTGCTGCGGATAGTGAGCTCTTATTTATCGATAATGATGCGATTGATAAGGGACATCTCTTTAGTGCGGATGAAAAAGAAGACTTGAATCGTTTGTTCTCTCGTGTAGAAACGGAAGCTACGACAGATGTGAAGACGCATGCGAAGAAGATGGAACAGTTCCTATCGCAATTTACTTTTGACGAAAATGCGCGTATGCTCTCCGTCGTGATTCACGATAATTTGGACGGGGAATCGCTATTTATCGGCCACGTGGGCGTCTTAGTGCCAACGGGGGACGGGTTCCTTTTTGTCGAAAAACTCACCTTCGAGGAACCATACCAAGCGATTAAGTTCAAGACGAAAGAAGATGTCTACAAGTATCTTGAAACGAAATATCAAGACTATACCGGAGAAGGCCTAGCGAAGCCGTTTATTATGGATAATGCGAAATATGTGGAGAGATCGTAGGAATCCTTTAGACAACATAAAATAGGATAAGATGTGGGATTGAATCCTAACAGCACCTATGGTAGTATTAATAGCAAACTTAAAGAGACAGGGTTTGGAATCACTGCGGTACCATTAACGTAGTGAGCCGAATCCTGTTTCTATAGAGAGTACTAATCCGTAATTAAGGAGGATTACAAATGAAAGTAAAGAAGATAGGAATCGTTAGCTTATCTAGCGGAATAATGGGAGAGAACTTCATTCAGCATGAACTCAATCTTGGAAAGAAACGTTTAGAAGAGTACGGTGTAGCAGTTGAATTTTTACCCCATGCTTTAAAAGGGCTTGAATTTATTAAGCAGCATCCAGAATGTAGAGCGCAAGACTTGCTAGCTGCATTTCAAGATGACTCGATTGATATGATTTTAACTGCGATTGGCGGGGATGATACGTATCGCCTACTCCCTTACTTATTTGAACAGGACGCGCTTAAAAAGGTTGCTAAACAGAAGATTTTTTTAGGCTTTTCAGATACAACAATGAATCATTTAATGTTACATAAAGTTGGCATTCAAAGCTTTTATGGACAGGCTTTCTTACCAGATGTATGTGAACTTTCAACGGAAATGCTCCCATATACGAAATCGTATTTTGAGGAATTACTGACAACGGGAAGAATTAAAGAAATTCGTCCAAGTGACATTTGGTATCAAGAAAGAGAAGATTTTAGTGAAAAGGGATTAGGGGTTTCGATGCCAAGTTTTCCAAATCAAGGGTTTGAATTATTAAAAGGAAACGCTCAGTTTAGTGGGCCGATTCTAGGAGGATGCTTAGAAACAATGTATGATTGTTTCGATTCTTCAAGATATGCCGATTCTGTACAGCTTACTCAGAAATATAAGTTATTTCCAACGCTTGAAGACTGGAGTGGGAAAATTCTGTTGCTGGAAACAAGCGAGGAACGACCAAGTGTTGAGTTGTATCGAAAGATGATTCAAGCTTTAAAACAGTATGGAATCTTTGATGTAGTTTCTGGTGTATTGGTGGGTAAACCTCAAAATGAAATTCATTACGAAGAATACAAAGAAGTCCTGCTAGAGGAGCTGGAAGACAAAGAGGTCTCTATTGTTTACAATATTAATGTTGGACATGCGACACCACGCAGTATTGTTCCTTTTGGAGTACATGCTCAAGTTGATGTGGATGCACAAGTCATCCGATTTGATTATAATAAATAGAGTAGAGATTAGAGTTAGAAAAGGGGATAAGAGATGGATCTAAAAGATTTTACAGAAAAAGAACAAGAACAAATTAAAAAGGGTTTGAGTACTGCGGTGTTGACGGACAAAGAAGCGGCTAAGAAAATTTTAGCGCTAGTGCCAGAAGAATGGATTAAGGCAATTCCGTTCTTAGTCAGAGGTCATGCGACAACAAAAACTGTTCAACGCATCGCGAAAGAAAATCCTGAACTTTACGCAGTCGCAAAACAAGAAGGAGAACTTCCTGAAAAAGAACGCGAAGAATTGCGTGAAATCATCACTGGAATTTTCCAACAAAAAATGAACAAACATAATATTAAATAATGACAGGTGCCGTGCATGGATTCGTGCATGGCGCTTTGTATTTTCGCTGAAATACGATACAGTAGAAGGTGAGAAGGGCCTCTTCAAGGTGGCCGGTAGAAAAGGGGAGTAAAAATGGAACGAATTAAACCAGTAGAGTTTCAAGCGTTGAATCAAAAAGAGGACATCACGATTCTAGATGTTCGTGAAGTGGAGGAATTCCAATCAGGGCATATCGAGGGGGCCTTGAATGCGCCGCTAAGTACGTTGGATAAAGGATACGAGCAACTGGATGCGTCTAAACGCTATTATGTGATTTGCCAAGGCGGCATGCGTTCGGAGCGTGCGTGTCAGTTCTTAGAGACAAAAGGTTTTGACGTGGTAAACGTTGAAGGAGGAATGAATCGGTGGAAAGCTTAAAGCAAACGACCGAGGTGCAACTAGTTCCTTTTAATAAAAGCTTCCTTGAAACGATTTGGAAGATTGGTTTTTCAACGGAGAAGCCAGAGTGGACGAAGTTGAACGCACCGTATTTTAATGATTATCGCAAGTTTAATGATGCGAAAAGTTTTGGTGCAAGCCCGATTGCGGGCTTTTTAACGAGCGAAGATTGCAGATGTATTGTAGTTGACGGTCAGCCTGTTGGGATGGTTTCAAAATCATGGGTGGACGAAGCAACACGATGGCTAGAAATCGGGATTGTGATTTATGACGACCAGTTATGGAGCCGAGGGGTTGCGACTACCGCGCTAACGAAGTGGGTGGATGCCATTTTCCACGAAACTGATGCGCTTGAACATATTGGCATGACGACTTGGAGTGGAAATGGTGCGATGATGGCCGTTGCTGAGAAATTAGGATTCCTAAAAGAAGGGCAAATTCGTAAAGTCCGTTACTATCAAGGGCAGTATTATGATAGTGTGAAGTATGGAGTTTTACGAGAAGAGTGGGCTACAAGAGCATAAGGATAAAGAAAGAGACTAATCAATGTGTGATTAGTCTCTTTTAGTATGTTAGTCATTATTTTCCTGGAGTGTTTGGATCTAAGCCAAATGATTGTTCAAAGAAAGGTCTTAAAGTATTGATTGTATCTGCTGTGCCTTCAAGGGCAACTGCATATACTTTTTCACCTTTTTGGAAAACCCATTCGTACATGTATTTTCCGTCCGTAAATACTACTTTTACTAAGAAAGCTTGCTCTCCAGCAAATTTAGCTTTTACTCCCTGTAGTTGTTTCACTTGTTTGTTATTTTCCCAGTTATTATACAAACGGTTGGCAAGTAATTCTGCACCGAATTTCTCATCATCTTTTAGTTTAACGGAATCTTTAGTGTACGCGTTCATTGATAAAATATTGTATTTATCT
>JUUF01000089.1 GCA_001058355.1 Carnobacterium maltaromaticum | reverse complement strand
CAACAGAGGCTCCAACAACTGCGGTTACAACAGTTGCACCAACAACAGTAGAAACAACGACAGAAGCACCAGAACTTCCTAATACAGGTACAAAAACTGTAGGAGTTTGGGCGGCAGTAGTTGCACTATTTGCAGGATCAATGTTAGTCATTGTCAACAAGAAAAATTCACAAGCATAGTCAATAATGCTTGCTAAATATGCTCTACAGTAGTATATTAGAAACAGTTAAATATGTGAAAAGTACAAAGGGGTGCCATTTTGGCTGAGATGTTGTTACAAACCCTTGAACCTGTTACGTTAGTACGTGCGTAGGAATTGTATTTGATTTCGAAGTTTTAGACGGAGTCTCTTTGTGTTTTTCAACAAACGAAGGAGGCTCTTTTTTCATGAAGAGAAATGTTTTAGTATGGGTAGAAGCTGCAATTATTGCAGCGTTGTCAATGGCGTTGTCCTGGATTCCGGACTTTGCTGGGTGGTTTACACCGTCGTGGGGAGCAATTGTTCTTGTTATTTTTTCACTACGCCGCGGCTTGACACCAGGTTTAGCAGCAGGTTTGCTATGGGGATTACTCCACTTTGCAGTAGGTAAAGTGTCATTCTTGTCTGTTGAACAAGTACTCATCGAATATGTCATTGCATTTGCAGTGATGGGACTTGCAGGACTTCTATATAGTCCGTTCCAAAAAGCATTAAAAGCTGAGAAATATACAAGTGCGATTACGTTAGCTTGTACTGCAGCTTTTGTAGGAGTAGGCGTTCGCTACTTCTTCCACTATATTGCCGGGGTTATTTTCTGGGGTAAATATGCACCAGAAGGAATGAGTCCATGGTTATATTCACTTACTGTAAACGGGACAGCGGCACTAGGAACTTTCATTGTGGTAGTGATTGCGTGTGTGGCGCTGATTCGTCAGAAAAAAATTTGGATAGCTCACTAGGGAAATTGTGCTTTCCGAGTCCTGGTTTAACCTGAAACCAGGGCTCTTTTTTTATTGAAAAAATAAGGGTAAAGCACTTCGTGCGCTTTGGATGTCTCTGTAGTAGAAATAATAGCTGCAACGGGTTGAGCCTGAGGTCTCAACGCCTACCAAGCTTCAAACTGA
>JUUF01000009.1 GCA_001058355.1 Carnobacterium maltaromaticum | reverse complement strand
TGTTCCAATAAAAAGATGAAATAGGGTGGAGCAGTCATAAGCTTCGGACTTCCCTAGACATCTTCATAGTAAAGGCTATAAGGGCACCGGGTTGAGCCAAGGTCTCAACTCCTGCCGAACTTCAAAGAGGGGCATTGCGGATAAACCGCAGTGCCCCTCTAATTCATTTCGGCTGCAAATCCTTATAGCTTTTACTATAGAGTCTGGAAAGTCCTTCGCTTATTTATTTCGAAGAGCCTTCATCTTTTTATTGGAACA
>JUUF01000088.1 GCA_001058355.1 Carnobacterium maltaromaticum | reverse complement strand
TTGACCTTTTAAGTTTTCAGTGTGTACTGCAACTTGGTCTTTTAAGTTAGCTGCTTGTTTAGACACTTGTTCTTTTAAGTGGCCAGCTTGTTCTTGTAAGTTAATGCGGATATCTTGTGTTGAAGTTTTAGCTACTTCTGCAAATTCAACACCTTTTGCACGTGCGATTTCACCGTATTCTGATAATTGTTCTTTATAGCGATCTGCTTCTTTCGCTAAATCTTCACGTAATTCTTTACCTGATTTTGGTGCAAATAATAAAGCTGTTACTGCTGCTGCAGACGCTCCGATAAATGCTCCTAATAAAAATCCACCTGATTTACTCATGTTCAACACTCCGTTTCGTTATTTTACTTTTTTCTTCTTTGAAAGAATCGTTCTTCCAAAATTAAATGCCGCAACTGCACGGCTTGTTTTTGAAAGCTTCACTGCTTTTGTTGCTAGATTACGAGATGATGTATTTACATCAGAAATCGTCACACCTAAATCGCCTGCCGCTATAAACAACGGATTTGTCACTCTAAGTTTGCCGTTCACGTCATCTACAAGTACATTTGCTTTATTTAATAATCCTTCAACTTCAATTGAAAGACTATCAACATCTTTTGTAATGACTTCTAATGAATGATTCACGTTATCAACGGTTTTATTTAATCTTGATAAAATCGGTGATACTTTGACAATTACAAAAACCACTAATGCTAATAAAGCACATGCAGCAATTAATGCAGCAATCTCAACACCTGTCATTGAGCCATTCCTCCAATCTTATAGTATAAATTAATGATAACACTTTCTCATGAAAAATACCATAAAATTAATACTTGAAACTGCACTACTTTCAATCATTTTTTACATATGGTACACTTATTTTATTACTAATAAAGGGTGACAAATATGCACAACGTCTTATGGATAGATTCCATTTCAAATTTCTTTACGAATTACTGGAATTCCTTTGATTGGGAATCCATTTTATCTAATGTTTTTACGAAATTATTATCATTAATTTTATTATTCCTACTATTCTACTTTGGAAAGAAATTTTTACATTTTCTATTTAAGAAAACTATTCTTTCCTCTGTGAAAGTCGTTCGTCAAAGCGAAAACAGACAAAAGACAATCGTGAAGCTCTTAGAAAATATGCTCGATTATTTCTTATACTTCATCTTAATCTACTGGATTCTCTCGATTATCGGGGTTCCAATCTCTAGCTTACTCGCAGGGGCTGGAATTGCTGGGGTTGCACTTGGTCTTGGCGCACAAGGTTTCCTATCAGATGTGATCAATGGTCTCTTCATCCTACTCGAACGTCAATTCGAAGTTGGAGATGCCGTTTTAATCAACAACATTTCTGGAACCATTGCAAGCGTCGGAGTCCGTACTACACAAGTTCGCGGATATGACGGAACACTGCACTACATTCCAAACCGCAATATCACTGTTGTCAGCAACCAATCTCGTGGAAATATGCGCGCTTTAATCGAACTTCCAATTAGCAGTAACGTCGACTTGAAGAGCGTCTATGAAACCATCGAAGCCGTACACAAACAATATGCCGAAACAGACGACGCATTGGCATCACCACCAAATATCGTTGGCCCACAAACCAAGCCAAACGGCCAATTTGTGTTCACCATCGCACTGATGACAAAGAACGGTTTACAACACGCCACTTACAAGCGTTACCTCACCCTTTATCAAGAAGCACTGTTGCAAAAAGGCATCGACCTTTCTTCACCAGTCATCCCATATACAACCAATTAAAAAAGAAGGCCCACGCCTTCTTTTTTTGTTTCCTTATAATCCACTCCATAGGATGCACCACACCCTATTCCTTCCTCTCTCCTTCTTACGGAATGGTATATAACTCATCTGCATTATAAAAATAAGCTACAGAGATTCCGAGGAATTCTATAATAGCAATAATGGGCATACGCATAAAATGCGAATTAAAGGGCGTAAGGAATTTATTC
>JUUF01000087.1 GCA_001058355.1 Carnobacterium maltaromaticum | reverse complement strand
TATAAAGATGATGTCTTATTAAAACAAGAATCTGTAGAGAATTATACACTGTCAAAAATTGATGCAGATAATCCTCTTGAATTACTTAAAAATTCTTCTGCGGAAGACGAAAAAAAATACAAAAATCTTATCGGTAAAGGTTTTGAGTATAAATCAGCACACAATGATGATATTTTCACTGTTACTTATTCATTCGATTACACTAAAACCGATATGAAAAAACTCAAAGAAATTGAGCCAAATTTACGACTAACTGATGACAATACGGTTAGTTACTCTGAGTTTAGAGATAAACTTCTCAAGGCTGGTTATGTAGAAAAATAATAATATGATTTCAAAATAAGGAGTTTATTATGAACAAACTGACAAAAGTATCCGCACTCCTTTTTACAAGTGCACTACTCCT
>JUUF01000086.1 GCA_001058355.1 Carnobacterium maltaromaticum | reverse complement strand
CTAATTCAATCGCTTCATACATTCTTTCTTCATTATCACCAACCACTTGTTGATAGTAAGTTGGAATCGAGTTTTTAGCTAATTCTTGAGCTAGGTATGCACTATTTGTGTTCACAATTTGCCCCATTAGCAACTCTGTACCAACTGCAATGATTTCTGCATTCATAATTTCGCCTTCCTTAACACTCTTTTGTAAAAATAAAAGCCCAAAACAACTGTTTCAGGCTTCGTTTGTTATTCTGTTTTAGTAAATGAATCCGCAAATACATGTCGATTCTTTACAAAATAATCCAAACCTGAATAGATTGTAAATACTAAACAACTATAAAGTAAGATTTGTCCGATTGGAATTCCAATGGACTTAAAAAACAAATCATCTGTTAATAGGAAAATAATTGCCAACATTTGAGTAGCGGTTTTTACTTTCCCAGGCCAAGCAGCTGCCATGACTTCGCCATCTGTCACCAGTAATAGTCTAAGCCCTGTTACTGCTAATTCACGACAAACAATGATACTCACAACCCAAGCAGGAGCTAAGTTAAATGACACGAGCATAATGAATGCGGTCATCACTAGCATTTTATCTGCTAAAGGATCAGCGAACTTCCCAAAGTTTGTCACTAATTTGTATTTGCGTGCTAAATATCCATCAAGATAATCTGTAAAACTAGCTACTGCGAAAATAATCATCGCCAAGAAATGAACTACACTGATTTGAGAGCCTACAAGACTCATCACACCGAGCGCTTCACTTGGCAAACACATGAGGATGATAAACACCGGAATCATGAAAATTCGCAATACGGTTAATTTATTTGGTAAATTCATCGCAATTCTCCTATTGAATCGTGATATAAATACGTGTTGCTGTTGAACCTTCAGGAATTGTTAGTTCAACACCACCAACTGTAATCGTACCTAATGGCGTATATCCAAAGTCCATACGGATCGTTGTTGTTCCTTCAGGAATTGAACCAGTCACTGTTTGATTTGTTGCTGGAACTCCGTCTGCCACCACTTTACCATCCGCTGAAATTTGTGCCCATAAAGCATTTCTTGCTTCATTGAGTACTTTCACGTCTAATGGGAATTTACTTACATTCGCAATATAGTACAATGCATTTCCGTTCGCATATGAATAAGTAACGCTTGTCACTTCTGGAGCTGCAGTTGTCGTTGTAGCAACAGTTGTTTCTGCTGCAACAGCTGTTTGCGTTGTAGCTTGAGTCGTTACAGGAGTATTGCGTTGCGCACGGTTGCTAAATACGGCTTGCCCGATTGCAAAAATAATCGCCACGATGAACATTCCCAATAAAATGGTTGGGAAGTAATTTTTTAGAGTATTGGATACTGAAGACCATTTACTCTTGTTTTTATTTAAACGTGAACGATTACTTGAAGTAGTCGTATATGTTGTAGAAGGAGTTGTCTTCACAACAGCCTGCGGAATTTCAGATGCATGCTCTTCTAATAAAGCTGCTCCATCTAATCCAACTGTATCAGCAATTTGTTTGATGAATGCGCGTGTATAAAACGCACCTGGCATCAAGTCGAAGTCATTATCTTCAATTGCGATTAAATAACGTTTTTGAATTTTTGTAATTTGTTGCAAGTCATCAAGAGTGTAGCCTTTTAATTGCCTTGCACTTTTTAAAATTTCTCCGATTGTTTGTGTCATTATTTCACCATCTTTTCATTTTCTCATTGAAAAGTATACCATATCTTGAAAATGAAAAAAACAAAAAGAAGTCGCTATGTAGTGTTTAGCCTATTTTACAAACTGAATATATAGTGTATCTTCCTTTGAGTGACCATTTGGAAGGTGCGCTTTTAGGGTGAATTGATGTGCTTTCTCGTTCCATTCTACTCTCACCGTGCCACTAGAAAATTGAATGGTATCCGGAAAAGTCATCTCGTCCCCATTAAAAGACAGTTTTTGCCGTACAGTCTGACTCGCAATCTCAAGCAATATGTCCATTCGATACCCATCTTCCAGAAGGCGATATTCAAGAGTGTTGTGGGCAT
>JUUF01000085.1 GCA_001058355.1 Carnobacterium maltaromaticum | reverse complement strand
AAGAAATTACGCAATTACGGGACCTGCTAGAGAAAGTCTCTATGGAGAATAGTAGTCCTCAATCGTTGCCTACTGCAAATAGAGAGTTAAGAAGACTTTGCTATATTGGAGAGTGGGCAATGATTGTCATACCCTGTTGCACACACTTTCCACTAATAGCATTAGCTTTTCTAGTGAGTGTGGTGTCAGGAAATATTGAAGGGGCAATGGCTCTTGTTATCTTCAACCTTATGGCATGGCCGCTCGTGCTAATATTCTGGGTACTCCCTATCATTTTATTCTTTGTTTTTCGTTCTATTAGAAAAAAGACATATTCTGATGAAGTGATTCAGATAAGGCAACTGATTTATAAAGAACTACGTGTACGAAAATATATTGAAGATAAAGATTTAACGGAAGAAGCTCGGGAGTTAAAAGAATTATATAAACGCATGTGACATTAGGGGGATTTATGAAAAAGAAAAAAAGGATTGAAGAAATTCGGCTGGCACGACTAAGAGAATTGCTAATTGAAGCGATTCGAGAACGTTCAGGGAAAGTTGTTGCGATTCCTAGCGCTGCAGTGATGCCAATTATTTTTAAAAATATTTTTAAAA
>JUUF01000084.1 GCA_001058355.1 Carnobacterium maltaromaticum | reverse complement strand
CGAAGGTCTCTTTTTCTTTTGTATAAATGAAATGTGATTTGACTTTATATAGTTGTATCCAAATGGAAAAGTAGAAGGTGTCGCTTGTGAATTCGGTGAATTATTTTCAAAAAAATAAGTTGAAAGGGCTTAATTACAGATGGATTCGACGTTTGTAATCTATGTTAAACATTGTGAAAATGTAAATTAATGCCTGAGTGAGGAAATTATTTGCAATCATTTTTTGGGTATGTTACTATGTTCCGACAGTCAAAAATGAAAGGAAGAGATAAATGAAAAAACTATCTGCAAAATTATTAGTTATTGTAACTTTATTAGGTCTTGTAGGACTATTTTCAAATACAGTAGCACAAGCAGCGGCTCCAGAAGTAGTTACTGTAAACATCGCTGATT
>JUUF01000083.1 GCA_001058355.1 Carnobacterium maltaromaticum | reverse complement strand
CATTTCTTTAGGATTGAATGCATATATTGCATCTTGTAGATAAACGATATCGTCTTTGAAATAATATTTTAAGGTTGTAGTATTACCATTATCTTCTAGTTTATAAACAGCTTCACCGTCTTTTGGAAGGTTGCTGTTATTTTGTGCGTTCGACTTTTTCTTGTTTTGTTGCTTATTAGTCGCTTTTTCTTTAGTTTGTTGATTGTCTGCTGCTTTTTCTTGGCTCTGTTGATTGTTAGCTGGGTTCAGTTTTGATTGTTTATTATTTGCTTGTGTTGTTTCTTGAGCGTTTTGAGTTGTCTCAGTCGAGTTGCCTGCTGAATTATTTTGTCCGCAAGCCGCAAGTACAAAAATTGA
>JUUF01000082.1 GCA_001058355.1 Carnobacterium maltaromaticum | reverse complement strand
TTTGGGGAAATGGCCAAGAAAGATATGATAATCTCACTAATGCAGGATACGACGCTCAAGCGGTTCAAGATAGAGTTAATAGTATGCTAAGCGGTGATGATTCATATACAAGCGACTACGATATTGACGAAATCGCAAACCAAGTCCTTCAAGGATTGTGGGGAAATGGTCAAGAACGCTATGACAGTTTGACTAATGCTGGATACGATGCACAAGCTGTTCAAAACCGAGTTAACGAATTACTTTCTTAAAAAGGAGATTGACTATATATGGAATTAGAACAAATT
>JUUF01000081.1 GCA_001058355.1 Carnobacterium maltaromaticum | reverse complement strand
AATTCACCTTGCTTTTTATTTTTGTTTCAGCTTTTTCTATTCATAATCCCCGCCTTCTACACCAAAGTACTCTTCCAAGCTCAAGCCGGATTGGTAAATGGCAGTGGCTTTGTCACCGACGTAGCGCAAGTGCCACGCTTCGGCTTGGTAACCTGTGATGGCTTCCTTGCCTGGTTGGAATCGGACGATAAAGCCATACTCGTGGGCATGTGTATGAAGCCAGTGGATGGCGTCGTGATATTCTGGGCCGTCGAGTAGATTTCCATGGGTATCGAGGATATCAAAGGCGAGCCCTGTTTGGTGTTCGCTATATCCTGGGCGAGCAGAGTACGTATCTGCGGCCGCTTGTCCTTCGCGGGCTACATAGTTGTTATAGAGTTTGGTTTGATAGTCATAGGAACGATATCCGCTGTACGAGTCGCTAATCGGATAGCCGAGTTCTTGCATGCGGTGAATTAACGCTCGGACTTGTTGACCAGCCGTTGGATCTTCGCCGGGCGCGTACGTCGATGGTAGCGCGTGTTTTTTATTGACGATGATGTCATATCCAAGGGAAAGGTCGGCCTTGCGACTTGCAGTCTGCGCTTGCGTAGTAGCTTCAGTCGCAGAAGTCGCTTCGGTACTTTGAACCGTCGTTTCCGTTGTTGTGCTAGTAGTCGTGCTCGTTGTTTGCGCAGTCGTTGCTATCGAACTCGTGGTCGTTTCAGCGGGCGTGTTCTTGCCCGAACAGCCAAGGAGAATGAAGCTTAGTGCAACTGCTGGTATGAGTTGTTTTTTCACAGGGATCATCCTTTCTTTGTCACTTTAAGTGTAGCATAATTCCGAAGCTTTGGGCGGCTTTTTTGTGAAAAATTAAACTCTCATTAAAAAACGAACAATGAAAGATGAAACTTCCATGAATTAACAGGATTTTCTGTAGAAAAGCTTGCTTTTTCTTTTAAAAGTGGTATATTATTCGTTAATAAATTCAATCACTGGAGGTTTGAGCTATGTCAAAATGGGAAACAAAATTTCAAAAAGAAGGGTACACATTCGATGATGTTTTACTAATTCCAGCGGAGAGTCATGTCTTGCCAAATGACGTGGATTTACGCGTGCAATTAGCCAAAAACATTCGTCTCAATATTCCTTTAATGAGTGCAAGTATGGATACTGTCACAGATTCAACAATGGCGATTGCGATTGCGCGTCAAGGTGGATTAGGCGTGATTCATAAAAACATGTCTATCGCAGAGCAAGCAGAAGCAGTTCATAAAGTAAAACGTTCAGAAAGTGGCGTTATCATCAATCCATTTTTCTTAACTCCATCCCATAAAGTACAAGACGCCGAAGACCTCATGGCAAAATACCGTATTAGCGGTGTTCCAATCGTAGACGACTTAGAAACACGTCACCTCGTTGGGATTTTGACAAACCGTGACTTACGATTCATTTCAGATTATTCCATTTTAATTGACGAAGTAATGACCAAAGAGAACCTCGTAACGGCTCCAGTTGGAACATCCCTCAAAGATGCCGAAGCCATTCTTCAAAAACATAAAATCGAAAAACTACCATTAGTAGACGATAAAGGTTGCCTCGCTGGTTTAATTACGATTAAAGACATCGAGAAAGTGATTGAATTCCCGAACTCTGCTAAAGACGAACACGGACGTTTACTCGTAGCCGCAGCAGTGGGGATTACTTCAGATACGTTTGAACGCGCAAAAGCATTACTCGACGCAGGTGCGGACGCCATCGTCATCGATACTGCTCACGGTCATAGTGCTGGCGTGATTCGCAAAATTAAAGAAATCCGCGAAACGTTCCCTGACGCAACATTGATTGCCGGAAACGTAGCGACAGGCGAAGGCACACGTGCTTTATTCGAAGTAGGCGTAGACGTTGTAAAAGTCGGAATCGGACCTGGTTCTATCTGTACAACTCGTGTCGTTGCCGGTGTAGGGGTTCCGCAAATCACAGCGATTTACGATGCCGCAACGGTTGCGAAAGAATTTGGCAAAGCGATCATCGCAGACGGTGGAATTAAGTACTCAGGAGATATCGCTAAAGCTATCGCAGCGGGTGGACATGCGGTGATGTTAGGAAGCATGCTTGCCGGAACGGATGAATCTCCGGGTGAATTCGAAATCTTCCAGGGACGTCGCTTCAAGACATACCGCGGAATGGGAAGTCTCGCAGCGATGGAAAATGGTTCAGGCGACCGTTACTTCCAAGCGAAAAACGAAGCCAACAAACGCGTGCCAGAAGGAATCGAAGGGCGTGTTGCCTACAAAGGTTCTGCGGCGGATATTATTTTCCAAATGGTCGGAGGTTTGCGCTCTGGTATGGGGTATGTTGGGGCGCATAATTTAGAGGAGCTTCGCGAGAATACGCAGTTTGTGCGTATGAGTGGTGCGGGGCTAAGAGAAAGCCATCCGCATGATGTGCAAATCACTAAAGAAGCACCAAACTATTCAATTTCATAAGAAAATAAAAAAAGCTATTAACCGGCTATTGGCTTTCATCCTTTCGGATGTTTCCTATAGTAGCTGTAATGGGGCACCGG
>JUUF01000080.1 GCA_001058355.1 Carnobacterium maltaromaticum | reverse complement strand
ATCTAACAGACGCCTATAATGCCGATTACGACTATTATTATCAAACCACTAAGACAGAAAATAAAGATTCAAGAGAAAAATACATCAATTTCTACTTTAATCGACTTAAAACAGATTTATCAGTAAGTTTGAACTCTAAAATTGAAATTGATGAGGCAAATTACAGTGTCCATACTGTGATACCAAACGGAAAGGTGGATACAAATAATAAAACTATCACTTTCCCAAATCCAATGGCTATTGCAGATTTCGTCATTTTTTCTGAAGCATCTCAAGCATATTTAGAAACAACTTATCACTACTCATTAGACGGTGATATCTTGACAATTACTTATGAAAAGCCTAATTCTAGCAAAATTTATAATATTTACTACGAATTGAAATTCAAGAAAGTTCAA
>JUUF01000079.1 GCA_001058355.1 Carnobacterium maltaromaticum | reverse complement strand
GTTCAATTGAAACAAAATGGTGAAAACTATGGTGAAGCTATTGAATTGTCAGATGCAAATCATTGGGAACATACTTTCACAGAATTACCTGAATCTAATAATGGAGTAGCTTATGAGTACACTGTTGAAGAAATAGATGTTCCAGAAGGATATACTCATGAGGTTGTTACAGAAGGGGTAAACTCTGTGATTACAAACCGTATTCTTTCAGGAGTTAAACAAGACCTAACATTCAAGAAAGAATTAGAAGGTCGTGAATTAGTTGAAGGAGAATTCACATTCAATCTATTAAATGAAAATGGAAAAGTTGTCCAAACAGCTCAAAATGCTGCTGATGGTACCATTACATTTAAAGATGTTGAATTTGAAAAAGCCGGAACATACAAATTCAAAGTTGTAGAGGTAAGTGGCGATGATGCCCAAATCACTTACGATAAGAGCGCCAAAAACGTTTCTGTTGAAGTGAAGCAAGAAGGGAAGAAATATGTTGCTACAGTAACATACGACGCAGATAAAACGTTTAAAAACAAATATACTGCGCCCGCTAACCCTCAAAAAGATTTACCAAATACTGGTACATCATCACTTGTAAGTACAATGTTTATTGCAACTTTACTAGTAATGATTGCTTTAGGTTTCGTTTTTACAAACAAACAAGAAAATGAATAATATAATTTTGAAAACATCGGTTAGTCTTAGGGCTAATCGATGTTTTTATTTCGCTGTTGAAAGCCTTTTGTTTTTTTGAAAAAAATTCTTTAAATGAATTGACTTTAACACGTTTCAAGAATACAATAATATTATGTGTTAAATCACATTTAACCATAAAAATTATCAATGCAATTTATTTTGATTAAAAATTTAATAGAGACGGAGGTGACTCAATGGACTCAGTAGTAGTAGGTGGCCTCGCGATCTTAGCTTTAATAATTGGAATTGTTGCTGGATATATTGGTTTCAAATCAAATTACGAGAAAAAGTTAGTAGCAGCTCGCGAATCGGCTGAAATGATTATCAAAGATGCAGAAAAAGATGCTGACCGATTAAAAAAGGAAGTATTATTAGAAGCAAAAGAAGAAAATCATAAATATCGTGCTGAAGTTGAAAATGAGTTAAAAGAAAGACGAAATGAAGTACTTCTTCAAGAAAAGAGAATGATTCAACGTGAAAAGAATTTAGATCGCAAAGATGAAATTCTAGAAAAACGTGAACAATCAATTGAAACGAAGGAAACAAAAATCCAAGAAAAACTTGAGAGAGTAACAGAAAAAGAAAATCAAGCTGAAGCTCTCGTTGCAAAACAACAAGAAGAATTGGAACGTATTTCTACAATTAGTAAAGAAGAAGCGCAAGAGATTATCATGAAGGACATGACCGAACAATTAAGTAAGGAACGTGCCATCATGATTAAAGAGTCTGAGCAGCTTGCAAAAGATGAAGCAGATAAAAATGCTAAAAACATTATTCTTCAAGCGATTCAACGTTCCGCAGCGGACTTAGTTTCAGAAAATACAGTAACCGTTATGACGTTACCAAGTGATGAAATGAAAGGACGTATTATCGGACGTGAAGGACGTAATATTCGTACCCTTGAATCATTGACAGGAATTGATGTGATTATCGATGAAACACCAGAAGCGGTGGTATTAAGTGGTTTTGACCCAATTCGTCGTGAAATCGCGAAAATGACACTAGAAAAACTAATTTCAGACGGTCGTATTCATCCTGCTCGTATTGAAGAAATGGTTGAAAAATCTCGTAAAGAAATGGATGAGCGTATTCGTACAATCGGTGAACAAGCAACGTTCGAAGTTGGAATTCACTCATTACATCCTGATTTGATTAAGATTTTAGGTCGTTTATACTTTAGAGCTAGTTACGGTCAAAACGTATTGAACCACAGTATCGAAGTGGCTAAGCTTGCTGGAGTGATGGCAGGCGAATTAGGTGAAGATGTGAACCTTGCAAAACGTGCAGGTTTACTTCACGATATCGGTAAAGCACTCGATCATGAAATTGAAGGTTCGCACGTTGAAATCGGAGCAGAAATCGCTCAGAAATATAAAGAGAATAAGATTGTTGTTAATGCAATTGCTTCTCACCATGGAGATGTAGAGCCAACTTCAACAATCGCAGTACTTGTAGCAGCAGCAGATGCTTTATCAGCGGCTCGCCCAGGTGCAAGACGTGAATCAATCGAAAATTATATTCGTCGATTAGAAAGATTAGAAGCTATTGCAACAGAACATGAAGGTGTTGAACGCAGCTTTGCGATTCAAGCCGGACGTGAAGTTCGTGTAATGGTACAACCTGACAAGATTAGTGATGAAAAAGCGATTATTTTAGCGCATGACATCAAGAATCAAATTGAGGAAGAACTCCAATATCCAGGACATATTAAAGTTACAGTTATTCGTGAGACAAGAGCAGTCGAATATGCTAAGTAATCATTGATTGACTTTGACTCTACTGTGAGGTAGATGTAAAACTGGAAACCCCATGACAACTTGTCATGGGGTTTTATTTTGGCGTTGAATAAGCAAAAAGGCAATTCTCATAAGGAGAATTGCCTTTTTATTTGAACTATTGATTTCGAGCTTCTTGAGTCGTTTGTTCATTATTATTGTTGTTGTTGTTGTTATTGTTGTTTTGCTGACGATTGTTTTGTTGCTGGTTTTGTTGAGTCGTACGTTCCTCAGCTGTTGTTGGTTGTTCTAGTTGGAACTCGTTTGTAATCGGGTCAGAACTATCTTTACCAACAGTTACAACTAGAGTTACCGATACGCTAGGACCGCTGACGTTTTGGAATGTCACTTTATTTGTTGATACAGTTTGTGTTTGTCCGTTCACAGTGACTTTGTATTGTGGCTTATCTTTAGAGTTTGTTTGATAATTATCCCACGTTACAGTCAACGTCTTTTTACTCTTATCGTAAGTTGCTTTCAAACCAGTAGGCCCTTCAATCTTCGTTCCATAGTTCTTAGATTGTTGAGTAGGGACATGACCTTTAACAAATAACTCAGTTGCAATCATGTTAGCTGGAGTTCTTGGCCCAGGTAAGCTTAATGGGTCTGAACCGATTTCGATTTGTTGTTTGACAACACTGTCTGGTTGTACCCAATCATCTCCGCTAGAAGATTCAGCCATATATTTCATTAAGTAGTAATAAATAAGTCTTGAGTATTCTTGTTCGGTAGTGTCCACACCGCCACCTTGTTCATACGGATTATCATAACCAGTCCATGCAGAAATTGTGTAGTCGGTAGAGTAGCCTATAAACCATGAGTCAGGAATGATATCTTCATAATCACTAGCTCCCATTGCACGTTTTTGTTCAACAGTGTAATTAGATGAACCAGTTTTGGCAGCTGTAGGTAGTCCAGGAATAGCCGCTTGTGTTGCGAAACCATATTTGAAAGAGTCTTTTAGTACATCCGTAATCATATAGGCTGTTGAATCTTTCATCGCTTGTTTTTGTTCAGGTTTAAATTCAGTCACTTGTCCATCACGAGTTGTGACTTTTGTTACAGTGTACGGTTTTGAATAATTACCGTAATTACCAAATGTGGCATATGCTGCTGCCATCTTGATAGGAGAAATATCTGCACCGATTGAATTACTTTCCACTAAGTAATCTTGGCCATCGTTTTTGATTTGAATATCTAGATTATCCAAGAATGATTTGATATTTGTTTCGCCAACAGCTTTAAAGGTTTGTAAAGCTGTTGTGTTTCTAGAATAAACAAGGGCAGTACGCAAGGTCATTGCACCTTTGTGGCTGAAATCCCAGTTGTTTAATTCAACACCATTTGAATAAGTAGTTCTTTGGTCTATGATGGTTTGACCAGTTGAATAGTTTAAGTACTCAATGGCTGGACCGTAGTCGATTACAGGTTTGATTGTAGAACCTGTACTACGTGAATTGTCAGTTGCTCGGTTATAGCCGAGTAGTATGGTTTGTTTACGTCCACCATTTACGGCACGAACCGCACCAGTTTTTGTGTCTAACATTACAACCGCATTTTGAATTTTATCATTCACGTATTGAATGTAATCATTCGTATTAACGATATCGTATAAACGTTGTTGCGCTTTTGAATCAATAGTTGTTTCAATCGTAAGTCCGTCGTTATAAGGATCAAGTCCTGTCTTTTCTTGAACTTCTTTTAAAACCATTGTTACGAATGAATCGTAAACAAGTGCTTTATCATTACTATCGACATTGTTATTATGTGCGATTAAACCATCAGTGACTGGAGTCGCAACCGCTTGGTCATATTGTTCTTTTGAAATCTTTCCATTTTCTTTCATGGAATAGAGTACTAAGTCACGTCGTTCTTTTGCTTGATCTGCATTCGCATATGGATCGTATGAGTTAGGTGCTTGCGGCATCCCAGCAAGGAGTGCGACTTGGGCTAAACTTAAATCAGATAATTCTTTATTGAAGTAGTAGTGTGAAGCAGTACCAAATCCGTATACATTATTTGCCATGTACACTTTGTTTAAATAATACGTAAGAATCTGTTCCTTAGAGTAATTACGTTCTAATTGAAGTGCAAGCATGATTTCTTGAATTTTGCGTTTATATGTTTGGTCTTCTTTCTTCGTAGAGAATACGGCTAACTTCACTAATTGCTGAGTAATCGTACTACCACCTTGAGTAATTTGACCGGCTTTTGCATTTCGTAGGAATGATCCTGCGATACGGATTGGGTCAATCCCCATATGAGAGTAGAAGCGTTTGTCCTCAATTGAAGTAATCGCATCTTTTAGTAATTGAGGAACTTGTTCGCTGGTGATAAGATCTCGTTTTTCACCACCGAGTGAATAAATAAGTTCGCCATCTTTATCAAGGATTTTAGTTTCAGTAGCTCCTTCTAAATCACTTGCTTGAATGGTAGGAGCAGTCGCACCGTAGTAAGCGAAGATTGCGACGATCGCAATAATAGCCACCGTCACAAAAGCGGCAATACCAATTAAAATTTTCTTCCAGAGTTTTTTCTTAGAAGAAGTAGGTGCCTTTTTCTTTGTATGACGGTGCTGAGATGAACGGGTTTGTTCAGTATTGTTTTCAGTCATAGATTGACCTCCTTTATAATAAGCTATCTACTGCATCTAAGTAATTTAGCGTCATTTGCAGCGATAGAGAAATTGATTGACCATGTTCTTTAATATAGGTCAACGGGATTGATTGACGATTTGTGCTTGAATCATGAACGAATTGTTCGATCCATTTATATTCAAGTAAATAATATTCCTTCAAACTAGAAAAATAAAAAATAACAAATGCGATACCGCCTTGTTCACAGCACTCTTTCATATGTTCTAGCTGATGCTCATGAATATTCTTTAATGGGAAAGAAGTTTTATTCTTCGTTTCCTTCGCTTCAAAATCGATATATCTTCCTTTATACACACCGTTATAGTCGGTTGTCGATGCCTGACGAAAATAGGCTTCCGTAATCTGCGCTGCACTACGGGCAGGGTAGTTTACTTTAACGACTTGAATCGGTGTCGGTTTCTTGTGGATGACCGCTCGTTTTTGAAGGCGATAGAGTTCATTGGTTTGATTCAATATGTTCTCTAAAC
>JUUF01000078.1 GCA_001058355.1 Carnobacterium maltaromaticum | reverse complement strand
TTAGCCAGTGGATATTTATTGCTCTAATTAAAAAGAGACAGGCGAAATCGCCTGCCTCAAAATAGTGATTATTAAGCTTTTCCTGTTGAACCGAAGATGTCCATTGTTTCTTTTGTAATCTTAACGATTGCATCGAAACCAGGTTTGATAATTTTACGTGGGTCATAAACACCAGCGTCTGCATTTAATTTAGCACGAACTGCTGCTGTCCATTGTTGTTGTAATTCAGTGTTAACGTTGATTTTAGCATGTCCACGTTCGATTGCTTTTTTGATTTGGTATTCTGGGATACCTGATCCACCGTGTAATACTAATGGAGCACCTGTAGCTTCTGAGATTGCTAACATTTCATCGAAACCTAAAACTGGTTCGCCTGAGTAAGTTCCGTGAACTGAACCTAAAGCTGCTGCTAATGCATCAATTTTAGCTTCTTTAACCATACGTACACATTCGTTTAAGTCAGCGTAGTTGATTCCTCCAGTTACGCCATCTTCAGTACCACCTACAGTACCTACTTCAGCTTCAACTGAAACTCCTTTTGGATGTGCATATTCTACAACTTCCTTAGTTAATTCGATGTTTTCATCGATTGGGAAGTGAGAGTGGTCAAACATTACTGAGCTGAATCCAGCGTCGATGTATTGTTTACATACTTCTACTGAAGAACCGTGGTCTAAGTGTAATGCTACTGGAACAGTGATGTTCATTGCATCTAATAATGCATTTACCATAGCAGAAACAACTGTAGGGCCACCCATGTATTTACCAGCGCCTTCAGATACACCTAAGATAATTGGTGAGTTAGCTTCTTGAGCTGCTGTTAATACCGCTTGTGTCCATTCTAAGTTGTTGATGTTGAATTGACCAACAGCGTATTTACCTTCTTTAGCTTTTTGTAACATTTCAGTCATGCTTACTAAACGACTCATGTTTTAGTTCCTCCTTGATGCTTACAGCATTTATTTTTAACGTTTTTATTATATCGTATTTCCTTTTATTTTTCCACCCTTTGTCGTTTTATTACAGTTTCTTAAAGATTATCACGATTTGGTTGCGCTCTCTTTTTTCGAAATAGTTTATAAAGAAGGAATCCAGCAACCGCTATACCTACCACAACAATGGAAGACTCTTTCCACGGAACGACAACGCCATTCGGTCTTGCATCGCCATTCGTCGAAACTAGCTGATGTTCCCTAGCAAACTCACGCACTACTTCTTTAGCCTCGTTGAACGGATAGAACCGATCAAGAGATAGCTCTCCTTTCACATTTGAGATGCCACCTTCTACTAAAGGAAACTCATGAAACATCACTTGGTAGTCCCCGTCAACTTTTATAAGCACTACCGGAATTTGTAGTTCTTTTGGCACAACAAACAAAATTTTTTCAACATTCAAGTTCTCTCTGGCAATCACTTCCTGTGCCACTTTCAAAACCGAATGCTTATTTTTTTCATAAGTGCTCACATATGCAACCGTCCATTTTCCTTGTGAGTGAATCAGTTTTTCTCCTTCTTCTTTTGTCAGATATCCCTGCTTCACTTTGGTCTCTATTTCCGAAGAATTGGCTGGGCCTCCTATATAAAGATACGCCTCTTTCTCCAATGAAGGATTCTTTATCGGGACCACCCATTTGTAGTGACTATCTGTTACGAGACGTTCAATTTCTTCGCTATCTAGATTCTTTTCCTCTTTAAACAGCGGAACGTCATAGTACGTCTCGACCGCATGTTCAAAATCAACACCTTCTATATGTTCGTCACCATCGCGTGACATATTAAGAATTTCTTCTTCTAGATGAACAATCTCGTCCCTAGAATGAATCGAGGTTACCGTATCTCCATACACACTAGCTACTCTAAACCGCACTAGAACTAAAATAATCAAAGCAGCAAAACAAGAGAAAATTCTTATCAGAAACCTATTTGACTTATCCATCACCCTACACCCTTCCTATAACAATTTCCTACAAAAAACTATCAACTACTGCCTTCAACTAAATTATATAGCTATCCACCGAGTAATTCTAGAGGGATTGTGATTAAATTATTTATTTCTTCATATTCCAAAATTACTATTTAAATAGGAATTAATTCGGAGTATAATACAGTTACAACAGGTATTGGAGGGGAATTTATGAGAGGTAATTCACAGAGCGACAAAATAAAGCGAATGGAATTTTATGGGATTTGTATCTTATCTGTATTTACGATTGCAGCAGGATTTGTTACGCGCCCTTCTGCACAAGAAAATATAGAGACCGTTCAAACCGCGAAACCATCCTCTGAACAAAATCAAGATGCTTCCACACCAAATAACCCGCAGTCACCACCAACGAATAAGCAAGTTGCTCGCATCACCGCAAGCGGAGATATGCTCTATCATGATATTGTTTATGGAAGTGCATTTGATGGGACATCATATGATTTCAAAAACGACTACGAGCAAATTACACCTCTCGTATCCAGCGCAGACCTTGCAATCGGCGATTTCGAAGGAACCATCAATCCAAACGAACCTCTTGCTGGTTATCCGATTTTTAACGCGCCCGAAGAAGTGATTCAGAGTATTAAGGACGCCGGATACGATGTACTCGACTTAGCGCATAACCACATCCTCGATACAGGCATCGAAGGTTTGAAATACACAGCCAATGCTTTCCGAAAAAATGGACTTGACATTTTCGGGGTAAAGGTCGATCCATCAGAAGGCATCCTTGTAAAAGAAGTCAACGGCATTAAAGTGGCTATCCTTGGATTTGCATATGGATTTAATGGAATCGAAGCTACTCTCACTGACGAAGAATACAACAATCATCTATACGATTTGAATATGCAAAAGGTGAAGCAGCTTATCCAACGTGCTGAAGAAATTGCCGACTTTACGATTGTGTTGCCACAAATGGGAGAAGAATATCACCTTCATCCAACTCAAGGACAAATTGATACGTATCACCAAATGATTGAATGGGGTGCGGACGTGATTTTTGGCGGACATCCACACGTCATTGAGCCGACAGAAACCATCACTAAAGACGGCGAAAAGAAATTCATCATCTACTCAATGGGGAACCTCCTTTCTAACCAACGCGTCGAAACCTTAGAAAACATCTGGACTGAGCGTGGCGTGATTATGGATATCACGATTGAAAAAGAAAACGGCAAGACGACCCTCACAAGCGTTAAGGCTCATCCAACATGGGTTTCACGGACCAAAATCGACCGTAGCTTTATGGAAGGACCTGCTTACGACTATCAAGTCTTTCTCGCTGAAAACTATATGCCAGGCGGACCTCTAGAGCATACCGTCGATAAAGAAACGCTTGAGCGAATCCAATCCGCTTATACCGAAGTAAACAAACTATTAAATATTAAATTCTAAATACGCAAAAAGGCGCCTCCTACTCGACAGGAAGCGCCTTTTACGATTTTAAATTAACCAACACGTTCTGAAACGTACTTAATAATTTTATTTGGAGTATCGATTTCTTCGTAAGTCACTTCTGTTGGAGCCACTTCGATACCGAACTCTTCTAAACGAACAAGAAGTTCAACGAATGCTAATGAATCCATTAACCCTTCTTCTTTTAAGTTGATGTCTTTATCTTCGTATACTACTTCATCTTCACAAATTTCTTCTAAAATTTCTAAAATTCTTTCTTCCATGAAAATCCCTCCTAGTGCATTGAAATTAATTTACTTATCCATAATAATGGTTTTCCTGAAAAAATCAAGAATCCAAACATCACTAAATGCATCGTAATGAGCCAGCTTGTGATTTTATACCATGTCTTATTCTTGTTTTTCTTATAAAACTTCGACTTCTTCTGATACCATTCAAATGACGCCATCAGTACCCCGTGATACACACCGTAGATGATGTAGTCCAGCGTCACCCCATGCCAAAATCCCATAAAGGTCATATTGATCATATAGGCAACCATCGCCGTCGTCAGTCTCTTCTTGAAGACTTTCTTACGCATAAATCGCATTACAACACGCGAGAACACAAAGTCACGTAGCCATGTCGATAGCGTAATATGCCATCTGTTCCAGAAGTCTTTAATGTCGATACTGATAAATGGAAAATTAAAGTTCATCGGCGTTTCAACACCAAGAATATTACTTGCTCCTACCGCCATTAAACTATATCCAGCAAAATCAAAGAACAAGTATGCGGTGTAAAGATACATATAACCGATGAGATAGGTCACGTCTTTCCCCATCGGTCCATTCATATGTTGGAATACCATTCCGGATAATACCAATTTATAGAATAAACCTAAAACTAATCTAAAAATACCTGTACCTGCGAGTTCTAAGTACTCTCCTCGGCTTCTTTGTTTGTGCCAATCGTCCATAAAACGTCGGCTACGGTCAATCGGCCCAGAACTAAGCGCTGGGAAGAATAACAAGAAATGCGTGTAATCGAGAACAGACATTGGTTTTTCAATCAACCCGTCATACATCTCAATAATGATTTGGACTAATTTGAAGGTCATATAAGAAATTCCTAAAAATCCAAATCCATTCACATGAAACACAGGTAAAACTTTCACCACAATTAACGGCAATCCTGCTAACAACACCATAATCGGCATTGTCTTCTTGCGATCCTTCAGCTTAGAGGTCATCTGCATCAAAATGTACCCTAACACTACAAATCCCAATAGCGCAATCAGTTGGTCCGGCGTTTTAATAAACACAAAATAGACCATCACTACTGAGAATAGTAATGATAGATAATACGTAGATTTTTGAAAGACATTTAATATGAACGCTACGATTAATACGAGTCCTAGCGTCATGAAGAAAGAGAGACCTTCAAAATAATGCATCGACTACACAAGCTCCTTTAATTGTTTTTTATCAATTTTCCCGTTATTGTTCAACGGCATTTCGTCTAAGAAGACGACTTTCTTTGGAATCATATATTCCGGCACATGTTGCGCCAATTCTTTTTTCACGAGTTTAACTGTTTCAAAACGTTTTTCGATTGGTTCATTATACACGACAAATGACGTAATCGATTTTACTTTTCCATCCGCCATCGAAGGAACCGTTGCGGCCTGACGAATTTTCGGATTCTTCAATAAGTTATTGTCGATATCTTCCAACTCAATACGGTGACCGTGTAATTTGATTTGGAAATCGATTCGTCCTTCGCAGAATAATAAATCTCCTTCGAAATGTCCCACGTCCCCTGTACGGTATGCACGATCACCATCCACTTCAAAGAAATGTTTCGCATTCATTTCAGGGTTTTCATAATAACCTTTTGCCACTGTATTTCCGTAAATGATGATTTCTCCGCTTTCTGGACCATCAATTAACACGGTTGTTCCAGGCTTAATCACACCCACTGGTAGATTATCTGGATACTTCTCTAACAATTCTCTTGTTAATGGCATCCAAGTGACCATAACCGTCGATTCCGTTGGGCCATATGTGTTTACCACTTCTGCGCGTGGGAATCGTTCCATTAATTTTTCAACGGTTGTACTGAATAACTTCTCTCCGCAGAACACGAACTGTTCTAATTCAGGAAGCAAATCTTGGTTGAAACTTGGATCCACTAAGCACATTTCCGCAAACGATGGCGTTGAAATCCACACCGTTGCTTTAGACACTTCTAATGTTTTAAATAACACTTTGAAATCTTGCAAGTGCTCTTTATCAATTTGAACAAGTGGCGAATGCATATAAAGTGCTGGCCAAAGTGACATCACTGATAAATCAAATGAGAACGGCGGATGTCCAAGAAAGACTTGAGGTCCTTTCTCTTTGTAATAACCCGTATACCAATCTAAGAAGTGGTTCAAGTTATTGTAAGTAATTGAAACTCCTTTTGGCTTCCCTGTACTTCCCGAAGTAAAGATAATATAGAAAATATCTTCCCCTTGAACATAATGCTCTTTTGAAATACGTTCCGTTGTTGAAGCAATCACTTTTTTAGCTTCAGGAACTGTCAATGTTGGTGCATCTAGTGAAATTTCTTCACTCACGAGCACGACTGGGCTCTTAACGGTTGCGATAATATCTTCAACGCGGTCAATTGGTGTATTCACATCAACTGGACAATAGGCATGACCTGATTTTACACAAGCCAAGAAGTACACCAACATAAATGGATGCTTATGACCATAAACCACGATTGGAGATTTATTTCCTTTGTACGTTTCATGTAAGTACGCCGCTAGCTTATCTGAATACTCCCAGACAAGGCTTGCTGTCAACTCTTCTTCCGGCATTAAATCGTGTCGGTAAACAACTTTATCTTGTTTCGTATTTAGTTCTAATTGTTCTAATAATGGTTTCATAATCCGCTCCCGAGCACCTTTTTAAAATCTCTTTCTGAAAAACAACTGTTCTATTTTCAGACACAAAAGAATTATAGCATACGGCTTCTTTCTTGCCTATTACATTTCAATAAATATTATAGTTTTTTAACGTTTTAAAATGAAAAAGAGGCCGAAAAACATTTCGACCCTTCCCACTCATTTTTAAGCAAGTCTGCTTAAGAAATACTTCACTTCAATTTCAACACCAAGCGCTAATACTCGCTCATCGATATCGAATTTTTCATGGTGATGCCCATAAGCTGTCTCTTCTCCAGATTGGCTACCAAGTAAGCCATAAACACCAGGTTTATTCACTACGTAATCCGCAAAGTCATCGGCACCCATAGATGATTCGTATTTTGTGATTAGGTTGTCGATTCCTTCTACTTTCGAAACTACTTTTTGGAATTCTTCTGCTAGCTCTGGAGTGTTAATCACTGGAGCTGCCGCATCATACCAATCGATTTCAAATTCGCAACGATTGAGTTCAGCGATTCCTTTTGCGATACGCGTTACAGCTTCTTTTAAGTGTTCACGTGTTTCATGGTTAAACGCACGAATCGTCCCTTCGATTTCAGCGTCGTTTGCTACGATATTGTAGCGAGTTCCCGCATTTAATTTACCAATGCCGACAATAGCACGGTCGATTGGATTCACTTCACGAGCGACGATGGTTTGTAAAGCCACAACCACTTCACTGGCTGTTACTAGCGCATCATGCCCTAAGTGAGGTCGTCCAACGTGAGAGCTCTTTCCTGTGATTTTGATTTTAAAAATATCACATGAAGCATTCACTGGTCCACCTTCAACCGCAAACGATCCAACGGGTAGTCCTGAATTGACGTGGATTGCAAAAGATTCATCGATGTTATCGATTTTTCCAGAAGCGACAAATTGCTTCGCTCCCGCACCGATTTCTTCTGCAGGTTGGAACGCAATTAAGACAGTTCCTGCAAATGAATCTTTCAATTCATTCAAGACTCTAGCCGTTCCTAGCCCCATTGTCGTATGCGCATCATGTCCACAAGCATGGTTTAACCCCGGACGTTTAGACGCATAAGGTTTACCAGTGCAGTCAGGAAGTTCTAGCGCATCGATATCGGCACGAAGTAAAACGGTCTTTCCTTCTCCTTTACCACCTTTAATAATAGCTAACGTCCCTGTTTCGGCCACTTTTTCAAATGGGATTCCAAATGCAGTTAATTCTTTTTGGATGTAGGCAGCAGTATCGTACTCTTTTAAGCTTGATTCTGGGTTTTCGTGAAAATGTCTTCTTGTTGCGACAAGATATTCGTTTAACGCTTGTGCTTTTTGTTTAATTTCGCTCATCGTCTTTGCCTTCTTTCATTGAATAAAGAGGCATGCTAAGCACGCCTCTTAAGGTTTTGTTTTTTTCTAAATGTAACTTGCTTTTCTCGCATCCTAGTTTTTCAAAGTAGCTTTTTCCCAAACTGGTACGCTAGCACCTTTTGTAACTTCTTCGATTTTCTTAGCTGTTTCTGGTGATTGGTAGTATTCCACAACTTTTTTGTAAACTTCGTTGTTTTCGTTACCTTCTTTAGCAGCGATTACGTTGTAGTAAGGTTGTGAAGAGTCAGTAATTTGTTCGATGAAGATAGCATCTTTTGTTGGTTGGAATCCAGCGTCAACAGCAAAACCGTTGTTGATTAATGAAGCAGCAACATCATCTAAAGCACGAGCTGTTTGTCCAGCAGGTAATTCTTTGATTTCGATGTTTTTAGGGTTTTCAACGATGTCATCTTTAGTTGCTAAAGTGTTGTTAGGATCTTTTAATTTAATAACGCCAGCTGCGTGTAGTAAACGTAATGCGCGTGAGTTGTTTGAAGTATCTTCAGGAATAGCAATTGTATCGCCATCTTTTAATTCACTTACGTTTTTAATTTTCTTAGAGTAAACACCCATTGGAGCAATAACTGTATAGCCGATTGGTTTGATGTGTGTTCCTTGTTCTTTGTTGAAACGCTCTAAGTAAATGATTGTTTGGAAAGCGTTCAAGTCAACGTCGCCGTTTTCTAACGCTTGGTTAGGTTGTACGTAGTCAGTAAATTCTACTAATTCTACTTCAATACCTTCTTTTTCTTTCAAACGAGCAATAATGTCATCCCAAACTTCATGGTTACCAGCGTTAACACCGATTTTCACGTGTTTGTTTTCTTGTTTAGCTTCTGATGAAGCTGAGCTTGATGAGTTTGATGATTGTGCAGCTCCACATGCTGCTAATGATAATGCTGCCGCTGCAGCTACGAATAATTTTTTAAAGTTCATTTTGTTTTCCCCTTTTGAGTTAGTTTATTTTTGTTTTTGGATGAGATTGAACGCATCCTGGTGTAGTCGAGCTCGCAATCGCAGAAAT
>JUUF01000077.1 GCA_001058355.1 Carnobacterium maltaromaticum | reverse complement strand
GCTTCTTTAATACGAGCAATGACTTCATCTTTATCTTCTAGGTCTCCTGATTTAGATGTAATTAAACCAAGAACGACTTTTTGGTCTTTAATATAGCGAAGAGGAGTAAAGTCTCCAGCACGGTCGCTATCATATTCCAAGAAGAATCCATCCACTCGGCAATGACCAAATAGCGTCTTCGCCACTGGCTCATAACCACCGCTAGAGAACCATGTTGAGCGGAAGTTTCCGCGGCAAATATGCATATTCACCACTAAATCTTCAGGTTTCCATTCAATCACACGGTTAAGTACATCCACATAGTCACGAGCGATTTTTTCGAGGTCAAATCCACGCGCTTCGTACGCTTCACGTTTGTCTAACGCACAGAACTCACCCCAGCTAGTATCGTCTAATTGAATATTGCGGCATCCTAAGTCGTAGAAACATTGCAACGCCTTACGGTATGCTTCGACCACATCATCAAAGAAGAGGGCTTCATTGTCTTTGTAGCGTTCAATTGGCACATAGTTTTTCTCACGAACTTGCGTAATCAAATGCAACATACTTGGTGAAGGAATCGTTAGTTTCACCGGTGTGTCGCCAGCGTGCTCTTTTAAGAATTTGAAGTGTTTTACGAATGGATGGTTTTCAGAAAAATCCACTTTCCCAACGATACGTAATGTTTTTGGCTTCACATCTTTATCTTTGAATTGAACAGAGAAGTGGTCTACTTCGACAAGTTCAACCCCATCTAAGTTTTCTAAGAAATCTAAGTGCCAGAATGCACGACGGAATTCACCGTCAGTGACAGACTTGAGGCCGAGTTCTTTTTCTTTCTCGATTAATGCGATGATTTCTTCGTTTTCAACGCGTTCGAGTTCTTCGGCAGTGATTTCTCCATCATTAAATTTCGCACGGGCTTCTTTTAGACGTTCTGGACGTAAGAAACTTCCTA
>JUUF01000076.1 GCA_001058355.1 Carnobacterium maltaromaticum | reverse complement strand
TGAACTTGATGAAAGAGTTAGAGAAGATGAATCGTATTATCTCTCGTGAAATTGAAACAGGTGCAGATGAAACATTATTAGTATTAGATGCAACAACTGGCCAAAATGCTCTTGTTCAGGCGAAACAATTCGGTGAGACGATTAACATTACAGGGCTCATCTTAACGAAATTAGACGGAACTGCAAAAGGTGGGGTAATCCTCTCAATTCGTCATGAATTAAACATTCCAGTGAAGTTTATCGGATTAGGGGAGCAAATGGACGATTTACAACCGTTTGAACCAGAACAATTTATTTACGGTTTAGTAAAAGATATGCTATAATACATCTATAATAAAATTTGAAATGAGGCGAAATAATGGAAAATAATCATTATGGTGTTGAATCCAGTATTGCTGGGCGCAATCAATTTTTCATGAAAGTGTATGCTTGGATGTTTGGAGGACTAGCAATTTCTGCTTTAGTTGCTTACCTATTCAGTACAGTTCCAGCGCTTTATAGTGCATTCTTCAATTTCATGGTCACGACTCGTGGATACGGAATGTGGGTTATCTTTATTGCGCAATTAATACTTGTATTTGTAATGCGTCCAAATTATGAAGAACTTGGTAGACCAATTCGTTATATTGTTTCATATTGTTTATATGCAGCATTAACAGGATTTACATTCTTCATAGTAACACAAGTTTATGAGTTAGGAAGTATCGTACAAGCGTTTATTTCTACTTGTGCGTTATTCGCAGGTTTATCAATCGTTGGATTTACAACGAAGAAAGACTTAACAAGTTTTGGTCGTCAAGCAATGGGAGCTTTATTAGGGTTAATCATTGCTAGCTTGATTAACTTGTTCTTCTTCCATAGTTCATTAGTTGAATTGATTATGTCTGGTATCTCATTAGTAGTATTCACTGTGTTAACAATGTATGACACTCAAAAATTAAAAAATATGTATGACTACTACGAAGGACAATCAGCTCTTGAAGGGATTGCGATTCTAGGTGCATTAGAATTATACCTAGACTTCATCAATATCTTCTTAGATATCTTACGTCTATTCGGAAGCAGAAAAGACTAATCAATACTTTTATAGCCTAGGTTCGCCTAGGCTTTTTTGTTTGCCTTCATTCAAGAAGTTTTTGAAAGATTCTGAAAAGAATTTAATGCATTTTCACGTGAATTCATGTATACTACATAAGTACGCATTAACGAATTAGGAGGATGTTAAATGTTTGAATTAAATGCATTCGATTATGAGGATATTCAATTAATCCCAAATAAATGTATTGTAAATAGTCGTTCGGAGTGTGATACTACGGTTAAATTAGGGAAACACACTTTTAAATTACCAGTGGTTCCTGCTAACATGCAAACCGTTATTGATGAATCTGTTGCTGAATTTTTAGCAGAAAACGGATATTTTTATATTATGCACCGCTTTGATGAAGCAAGCCGTTTACCATTTGTTAAACGAATGAAAGAACGTGGATTAATCTCATCAATTAGTGTAGGTGTAAAACCTCAAGAATATGATTTTATTGTAGAATTAAAAGAAAATGGACTTGTTCCTGATTACATTACAATTGATATTGCGCATGGTCATTCAAATTCAGTTATTGACATGATTAAGCACATTAAAAAACATTTACCGGAAGCATTTGTTATTGCTGGTAACGTAGGTACTCCAGAAGCCGTTCGTGAATTAGAAAATGCTGGGGCTGATGCTACTAAAGTAGGGATTGGACCTGGTAAAGTATGTATTACGAAAATTAAAACAGGTTTTGGTACTGGTGGATGGCAACTTGCTGCACTACGTTGGTGCTCAAAAGCTGCACGTAAACCATTGATTGCGGATGGTGGAATCCGTACTCACGGAGACATTGCTAAATCCATTCGTTTTGGTGCGACTATGGTCATGATTGGATCATTATTTGCAGGTCACGAAGAATCACCAGGTAAAACTGTAGAAGTGAATGGAATGCTTTATAAAGAGTACTTCGGTAGTGCATCTGAATTCCAAAAAGGTGAACGTAAGAACGTTGAAGGTAAGAAAATCGTTGTTCCTTATAAAGGTTCTTTAGAAGATACTCTTATCGAAATGCAACAAGACTTACAATCATCAATCTCATATGCAGGTGGTAAAGATATTGAAGCTATCCGCAAAGTAGATTATGTCATCGTTAAAAACTCAATTTTTAACGGAGATTCAATTTAGAATTATTAACGAGCAGAAGGAGAAATCTTTCTGCTTTTTTGTTTTTCGTATTTATTCTTCGGAATATGTTTGATATACTATGGAAAAGAACTCAGTCAAAGTGAGGCGCGATCTATGTGGTTATTTAATCGAAAAAATAAACGTAAAGATGACTTTGAAATGGAAGAAACGTTTTATAGTGAATCTGTGGAAGTGGATAGTGATTCTGATGACGAAGCTTATCATCAAATTGCCGATATCATTACTGGTCATAGTGAACGTATCAGACAACTTTTAGAGAGTTATTTTGATAATCCTGATTTATTGATTGAAGAACTACGAGAAGATGATGTGGACTGGAATGATGAGTTCGCTGACCTATTGGAACAAGCGCAAGACGACTATTGGTTACTAATGCTATTAACACTTGAAAAAGAATCCTATGCAACTCAAATTTATTGGAGAGATAATGCTAGTACTTTAGCCAGTAAGCTTCCCAAATTAAAGTTGTTAAAAGGAATCGCACAGCAAGAATTGCAGACTTGCTCTGTAGAGTGTTCTGTATCAGAGTATTTAGAGTGTGTTTCTGCAAAATTACAACAAGCGGGAATCGCATTAGGTACGATTGAGTTGGATGATGAGAATGTTTTAATTTTTTCGATATTAGAAAGAAGAGTAGAACGTCTCAACAATTTAATGAATAATGTTGAAAAAAGTTGGAAGCAAATTTCGTAAAGATTACAAAAATGTTACGAATTTGCTTCTTTCTATTTGAAATCTTAAGAATTTCTTTGTAAAATAAATTGAATTACAAGGAGGATAGGAATGGAAAAACGTAAATTTAAGTTTCTTTTGGGATTAATGACATGTGCATTCGCACTTTCTGCTTTAGCGCCAATTGCTGCTGAAGAAACCACACAAGAACCGGGAGAAGGAACTACTGTTGTTGAACAAACAGAGGCTCCAGAAACAACTAAAGCAACAGAGACAACAGAGCAAACAACGACAACAACAAAGTCGAAAGAGCTTCCGATTGAAGAAGATATTTTCGAGATTACAGCTCGTTATGGGTATGATGTTAGTGAATACTACAAACCTGAAGGGGCTATTTTAGTCGATGCAGAGACTGGGCAAATTCTTTATGGTGACAATATTGATAAGCCATGGGATCCAGCGAGTACAACTAAATTAATGACAGCGTATCTTGTGTATGATGCGATTAAAGCAGGTAAGCTCACATTAGATACTAAAATTACGGCAACAGAAGAAGATAGAGCGATTTCTACTATCGATGATATTAGTAATAACCAAATCAGAGCTGGGATTGAATATCCAGTGCGCGATTTACTTTATCTGATGATGTATCCTTCCTCAAACGTTGCGACTGTGATGTTATCACACGCGATTAGTAAGACAAACGAAGAATACATTAAGATGATGAATGATAAAGCGAAAGAATTAGGAATGACAAATTCTAAATTCTATAATCCTAGTGGGGCTGTTGTGTCAGCGTTTCGTGGATTATATGTTGTTGAAGGTGTACCAGATAAGTACAACCAAACAACAGCTCGCGATTTAGCAACATTAGCATATTACTTCTTAAAGAACTATCCAGAATTCTTAGAAATTACAAGAGAACCTGCTGTTACTACAATGGAAGGAACTCCTGTAGAGGAAACGTTCTATACATTGAATCAACTTGCAAGTGGGATGCCTCAAGGATATTTTGATGTAGATGGATTTAAGACAGGTTCATCACCAAATGCAGCTTTAAACCATGTGATTACTGCAAAAGGAAAAGGCCGTCGTCTGATTGAAGTATTAATGGGTGTTGGTAGCTGGAGCGACTATAACACAAGTGTATTTTACCGTGCACAATTCGGGAACGCTCTTTTAGAAAAAGGCTTTACTGAATATCATGAAGAAACAGTGTTAAAAGCTGGGGTTCATGAAATTGATGGTCAAAAGATTAAAGTAGAGAAAGATATCAAAGTTTTAACAAGAGGCGATGAAAAACCAACATATAAACTTGTTGGAGATGAAATCATTGTGGAACATACTTTCCCAACTTTAACAAAAGAGATTAAGTCCAATGTATTTAAAGTGACAAAAGTGGTTGAAGAAACAACGACAGAAGAAGTTTCATCAACAGAAGGTTCAACGAATGGTGGAATCTTATCATTTGATGAAGATAGTGATCTAGGAACATTTGCGAACTGGTTAAGAAGCCTAAGCAAAAATCCTCTATTATTAGCGGGTATTATTTTAACACTCAGCGTATTTATTAGTGGAATTGTTCTTGCAACTGTTCAAGTCTTTAAAAAGAAAGATTAACATAAAAAATAACCCTTGAGAAAATTTCTCAAGGGTTTGTTTTTGCTTATTGGAAGAATGCCCAGAGCCAGTCGATAATAAATCGTAGGCCGATTGTGTAGGCAGCCAGTGTAAATGGTTTAAAGACTAAGATGATAATAATGAATTTCTTATAAGTCATCTTTGTTAAACCAGCGAGCATACATAAGAAGTCATCCGGTGAAACAGGGAAGAACATCATGAATGCAAAGAAGTAGTCGAACCATTGTCCTTTATCTAACCAACTGATATAGCGATTATACGTATGTTCACTAACCATTGATTTTACGAATTGCTGACCGTATTGTCTTGCAAGATAGAAGGCAATGATTGATCCAATCACAATACCGATGTAGTTATAAATGTTTCCAATCCAGTTACCGTAAATATAAACACCAGCGATACTAGTAAGCGCTCCTGGAATGATTGGAACAACGGTTTGTAAGATTTGTAAAAAGATAAAGATTGGTGGACCCCAAATTCCCGCTTGAAGCATATAGGTTGATAACGTCTCTTGTGACGTGAATAGCCCTTTTTGCCATGCCCAAACGATAAAGACCACTGTCGCAATTGCTCCGAGAATTGAAGCAATGTTCATGACTTTTTGAGCCGTAGGGGAAAGTGGTTTTCCTTGTTTAATTTCTTCTGTAGTCATTATTTCTCCTTTTATGATAACAAGTTTCTTTCTGTTGCAACTTTATCATAAAATTGTTGCCACTGTTCTAGAATACTTTCTTTTGAATAGAATTGTTCGCCGCGTTTTGAACCTTCGCAGGCTTTAGCGTAATAATCGGCGTCTTCTTTTAGTTTTGTTAATTCGTCTTTAAACGTTTGTTGACTGTTTGCTTTTAAGTAGTAGTCGAATAAAATTGGTTTGTACTCTGGTAAATCACGTAAGAGTAGTGGGATGTTTGCGTTCATCGATTCTAAAATCGTCATCGGGAATAACTCCTCGAATGACAATTGAAGCATGACATCACCCATATTAAAGAACTCATTCATACGATCACGCTCCACAAGCCCAAGGAAGTGAACGTTATCTGGAAGATCATCCATGTGTTCCATAATTTCTTTACGACCTTCAGAGATACCTTTAAAAGCGAAGTTACCAGCCCAAACAAATTGGATATCTGGCATTTTAGTTGCTAAGTCGATAAACTCAAGAACGCCTTTACGCATTTGAAGCTGACCAGCAGAGACAACGGTAAATTTGTCTGGATCTAATCCGAATTTCTTACGTAAGTCTGCTTTGGATTGGTCTGTAATTTTATAGAACGTTTCACGAGATACGAAGTTTGGAATGTACGTTACTTTAGAACGATCGACCCCATACTTTTCTAAATCATCAATAAAACGAGGGTTTACAGTTACTAAATAGTCTGCTTGTTTATAAAATGATAAAACATATTTATAGAATAACTCTTTAATTGGTTTTGGAAGAGAAATACTTTTTTCTAATGTTTCTGGTAAAAAGTGAACGGACGCTATTGTCGGTTGCTTTTTATTGTTTAAAAATGATTTGAAAAGAAAATCTGGATTAATAGTGTGGATGTGGTTAATATCAGCAATTTTAAGCTGATTTACAACAACGTTATAGCCCTTTAATCCTTCTGTTACAAGGTTTATTTGTTCCTCTGTCGCAGACATAACTCCTTGACCTTTAACGCTGTCTGCACGAGTTAGCATATTGATTGTAAGCATAGTATCTCCTTATAAGTGTGATTCATAGCTATTTTACCATGAAATCGCGCATTTGGAAAATAGGTTTATAATCTTTGGATAAATTTAATGTTTTTGCCTTCTCGGGTGAATTTTTGTATACTAGACAAGAAGAAAGAAACGAGGTCATTTATGAAAAAAGCGAAAAAGTCAAACCGAAAATCTAAAGATGAAGAAATGACATTAGTGGACTGCTATTATATTCCAACAGTGATTGCAGAACAGTTTCGCTTACTTAGAGAACACTGTGCGCTAGAGGTTGAAAAGGAATTAGCAGCGTTGTTTCCAAAAGTGACAAGAGAATCTAGAGAAGATGTTGGAGAAGTTGTCGTTTCTTATGATGCAGACGGAGTTTTAACGTGTGAAGTCACATTAAGCCCTGTTGAAGTTTCTAAATTAGAAAAGGAAATCTCAGCAGACCGCCTGAAAAAATACATCGAATCAAAAATAATAAATTAAGAATCATAAACTGGGCAATTGTCCAGTTTATTTTGTTTTTAAAGCCGATATTTTAGAAAGGGTCTATTAGTTTTGGTACAATTAAATTAAGAAGTAACGAGGTGATTTAAAATGACACATGAAATTCAAAATTTTACATTCCAAAATCCAACAAAGATTTTATTTGGGAGAAATCGTATTGAAGATATTGATAATGAAATTCCTAAAGACGCTAAAGTATTAGTCCTTTACGGGGGTGGCTCTGTTAAGAAAAACGGAGCATTTGACCGTGCTGTTAAAGCTTTAGGGAACCGTGAATGGGATGAGTTTTCAGGAATTGAAGCCAACCCAACATTCGAAACATTAATGAAAGCTGTTGAGAAAGTCCGTGCAGGTAACTTTACTTATTTACTAGCTATAGGCGGCGGTTCTGTGATTGACGGGACTAAATTTGTTTCTGCAGCAAGTCTCTTTACAGAAGATCCAGTTGATTTATTTGGATGGGGTGTAGGTAAAGGATTACCTGTCCAAGAAGTTGTTCCTTTTGGGACGATTCTTACACTTCCTGCAACGGGTTCGGAAATGAACTCAGGTGCGGTGATTACACTTGTTGAGAAAAAAGCAAAAGTAAGTTTCCGTGGACCTAAGACATTCCCTGTATTTTCAGTATTAGAGCCTGAATTGACCTATACATTACCGGTACGACAATTAGTGAATGGGTTACTGGATACATTTATCCACGTGATGGAAAACTATTTAACTTATCCAGTAGGAGCATTGCTTCAAGATCGCTATGCAGAAAGTATCTTACAAACTCTAATTGAAATCGCACCTCGTGTTATTGACACGAACCATATTGATTACAATGACCGTGGAACATTTATGTGGTGCGCAACAAATGCATTAAATGGAACGATTAACCTAGGTGTACCAACGGACTGGTCTTCACATGCATTAGGACATGAAATTACATTGAACCACGGAATTGACCATGGTCGTACATTATCGATTGTCTTACCAGCAATGATGAAAGTTAGAAAACAGCAGAAATTTGATAAATTAGTACAATACGGAAAACGTGTATGGAATTTATCAGGAAGCGATGAAGAGATTGTTGATGAGGCGATTGCTAAAACAGAAGAGTTCTTTAAATCATTAGGAGCTCCAATTCGCTTTAGCGATGTGAATCTAGGTGAAGATGTCTTACAAGCTTTAGTGGACGGCTTAACACGTCACAAGAAAGTGAAATTATCTGAGCATGGTGATTTGACGCCAGAAGTTGCAATGGAAGTGTATAAAGAAGCGTTATAGGATAGGTGTTTTGTGTTTCTAACCGTAGGAGGGGATAGAAATGGGTAATCAGTCCATCTACGAAGAGTTTCTTCGAAATAGAAAGATGTATCCAAAAATTCCGTATTCATTCATGAAAGATGCCGTGGATGGAAAGGGAGAGTTCTTTGCCTTTGCACTTGGAAAACGAGTGAAGAGTCAAGATAGATTACCGCAATTCTATCATGCGATGACAAAACTACTGAATCCAAATGTGGAAGTATGCGAGGGAATTCTAAAGTTTGATATTCCTGTGATTTACTGGATAGAACCTCTACTTATCCATTGGAAGCAGTTTGTCGACCAGTTATCCTCCGAAATGAAGGACTTCCTATGCGATCGATTAACGGTATTACTTGAAGTCACTACAGTAAAAGAAGAATTTAGATTAGTGTTAATGCTACTAGTATTCTTTGATAATGAAATCACTCAGCGGAAGATTCAATACTTCGAGAAACATAGTTCGTATACTTTCTATATTGTATTTGCAAAATCCTACTCTATTCACGAAAGTCAGTGGAGAGACTATTTAGAAAAATTGGAGCCTTCTCTTAGTGGATATGGACGCTTATATTACTTATTTTTCTATCCAATCAGAACGAAGGCAGATGCTTTTTATTTGCTGAATGTGATGATGAAACAAGTCAGCATGCGACCTATTGCTGCCAGAAGTTGTATGTATCATCCAAAACTACTTCGTGTCATTATGGCCAATGAAATGACTCCTGAGGTTGAACGCAATTATCAACTATGTGTATTGCATGGAACGAGTGATGAACAGTTTATCCAGTGGTTGGTTGAATCCATTTATCCATTGTCATTTTTAACGAAAAAGAATCGCAGTTTCACTATAGAATCGATAGCACTATTATGTCGAATGAAAGAATGTTTAGAATTAGAACTATCCACTTGCACAGATGTGGAATCTGAGGAGTTCCATCAAAATCATTACTTAAAAGGCCTAGTGGACAAAGTTATTTGGTCGTCGCAGTCAAAAGTTGAATCTATAATAGAGGCTTCGTTGAAATCAGACAATCGTGATGATGCCATCATTTTATTTGTACTAAGCAAAACGAATAGTAAACTACGATTTTCAAAGTTCAACAAACTGTTAGAAAAAGATCCATTATCGCTAACGGCATTAGAGTACATTGAGAAATCAACTTCAAAAGTCTTTATCGAAGGTACGATTGATTACATAAAAGGAGTTGTAAGACCCGAAGTTTATGACTATATGAAGCAACATTCGACTTTGGTTTTACCTCCTCAATTCTTCGCGCTTTCGAAATGGCATGAAGTCATTTTAAATAAGATGATTGAGTTTCAACTCATCGATTACGACTATATTTGGCAAGTGCTTCATTTTCCAGACCATCTAGTGCGCTTGAAAGTGATAGAATTATTAAAAACGCTAAAACTATTGAGTAAAAAAGAGGTGCGATTATTCTTATATCCTGTATATAAGGATGAAATGGACCGTGAATTAAAAGATGAATTCGAAAAAATTGTATGGCAGCGATAATGTTTAGAAAGGAAGATTGAATGGCAAGTGAATTAATTGAAAGTAAACTAAAGAATCTTCCTGATTTACCAGGTTGTTACATAATGCGAAATGCTAATGACGATATTATTTATATCGGTAAAGCGAAAAATCTAAAAAATCGTGTTCGCTCTTATTTTAGAGGCGCCCATGATACTAAAACGGAAAAATTAGTAAGCGAAATTCACCATTTTGAGTATATTGTGACAAAGACAAATAAAGAGTCTCTCTTGCTTGAAATTAACCTGATTAAAAAATATCAACCTCACTACAATATTAAGTTAAAGCAAGGAACGATGTATCCTTACTTAAAAATTACATCTGAGAAAGACCCACAACTCGTGATTTCTCATAAGGTAGAAAAGGATGGGGGGATTTATTTTGGCCCTTATCCAAATGTCACTGCAGCAACAGGAACGCAGCAACTGATCCAGAAAATCTATCCACTTCGAAAATGTGGGAAGAATGAAACACGAGCTTGTTTCTATTACCATCTAGGGCAATGTATTGGTTGTTGTGATCATGAAGTTTCAAAAGAAGAGTATGATGCGCAAATCAAGAAAATCCAACGATTCTTAAACGGAGATGTGAAGACGATTAAAGATGATTTGACTTCGAAGATGAATGAAGCTTCCGAAAGACTCGATTTTGAAAAAGCAATGGATTATCGTGATCAAATTAAGTACATCGAAGCAACCGTCGAGAAACAAAACATCATGAACGCAGATTTCACGAACCGAGATGTGTTCTCTTATGTCGTTGATAGAGGATGGATTTCTATTCAAGTCTTCTTACTCAGACAGTCGACGATTATTAAACGTGAAGCAGCGATGTTTCCAATTTATGACCAGATAGAAGATGAAGTCCTATCATTTATCATTCAGTTTTATGAAGACCAAAACCATATTCTTCCAAAAGAAATCTTGGTTCCAGAAGCGATTGACCAAGAACTATTATCAGAAACGCTCGGTGTGAAGGTGATGACACCAAAACGAGGTTCTAAGAAACGAATGTTAGACCTTGCTACTCAAAATAGTGAGATTTCATTAAATGAGAAATTCAGAAGAGAAGAGCAAAGTCAGTTGAAGACAAAAGGTGCCTTGGAAGAACTTTCAGAAGCGTTAGGGTTAGAAAAAGTTTCAGTGATTGAATCTTTTGACCATTCGAATATTCAAGGGACCAATCCAGTATCTGCGATGGTAGTCTTTAAGGATGGAAAACCAGACCGCAAAAATTACCGTAAGTTTAAAGTGAAGACTGTTGTAGGAAGTCACGAATTTGCGACGACTCAAGAAGTCATCCGTAGACGCTATTCAAGATTACTAAGAGAAGGTGCTAAACTTCCAGATTTAATCTTAATGGATGGTGGTAAAATCCAAATGAGAGCTGCGCTAGAAGTTCTGGAAGATGAATTAGGATTAGAAATTCCAGTATGTGGAATGGTGAAAAATGAAAAACATAAAACCGCTACATTACTGTATGGTGAAGACTATAAGGAAATTGATTTGGATAGAAAAGGACAAGCATTCCAACTAATACAACGTGTCCAGGAGGAAGTTCACCGATTTGCGATTACGTTCCACAGACAACTACGAAGTAAAAATACATTTGCTTCGAAATTGGAAATGATTGATGGTGTCGGACCGAAAACAAGAAAGAAACTATTGCGTCATTTTAAAACGATAACAGCAATGAAACAAGCCAGTCTTGAGGAGTTACAATCTATCGGAATTTCTGAAAGAGTAGCCAGAAATATTCTTGAAGAACTAGGTAAATAACTATATATTATTTCGAAATGAAACAGGTTGTAAAATCTGTTTCATTTTTATTTTGTTTTTCAAGCTTTATTCATTGTGTTTTAAAGCGGAGTATGGTATCGTTCACTATGTTGAAAAAATAAACAAAAGGTGGTTAAGCCAATGAAAAAATGGATGAAAGCTGGTTTCGTTGCTGTGGCTACATTATTAGCAGCATGCGGAGCAAACACAACTAAAACACAAGAAACAACTGTATCAGTTTCAGAAGCGCAAGCGAACTGGGACAAAATTGTTGAATCAGGTGTCATTAAAGTATCAACTGCAGGTACTTTATATCCACAATCATTCCATAATGATAAGAACGAATTAACGGGTTACGATGTGGAAATTATGAAGGAAGTTGCGAAACGCTTAAACCTTAAAGTTGAATTTACTGAAATGGGTGTTGACGGAATGTTAACAGCTTTAGACAGTGGTATGACAGATATCGCAAACTACTCAATTGAAGAAGGTGCGAAAAACTTCGACGCATACTTACACACTACACCTCATAAATACTCATTTACATCAATGGTTGTTCGTGGAAGCGACAATTCAGGAATTCATTCTTGGGAAGATGTAAAAGGTAAAAAAGCTGCAGGTGCTGCAAGTACAAACTACATGAAGATTGCTAAAAAACTTGGTGCTGAATTAGTCGTATATGACAACGTAACAAATGACGTATATATGTCTGATTTAGTAAACGGTCGTACTGATGTAATTATCAACGATTACTACTTACAATCAATCGCCGTTGCTTTTGCTAAAGATAAATATGACATTAAGATTAACGAAGGCGTTTATGCAAACCCATATAGCGCAAGTTTCTCAATTTCACTAAACAACACTGTGTTACGTGACAAATTTAATGAAGCTATGGATGCGATGAAGAAAGACGGAACTTTGAAAAAAATCTCTGAACAATTCTTCGCTGGTCAAGACGTAACAGAACCTAAAGATTTCAAAACAGAAAAAATCGATATTTCAGATGTAGACTAATATGTTAAATAAAATTTTCGATATCAATATTGCAATCAATAACTTTTGGTTTATTCTTAGTGGATTGGGATATACATTAGGAGTTGCATTAACGAGTTTTGTTTTCGGAACGATTTTAGGATTCGTTCTTGTTTTAATGAGACGTTCAAGATTCCGTTTATTAAGATGGATTGCGACATTTCATGTTTCCTTTATGCGCGGAACACCAACTTTAGTATTTTTATTCTTACTATATTTTGGGTTACCATTTTTAAAAATAACGTTACCGGCTTTAGTCTGTGCGCTCCTTTGCTTTAGTATCGCAAGTAGTGCGTATATTTCTGAAGTGTTGCGTTCGGCCATGGACGCAGTGGATAATGGTCAATGGGAAGCAGCGATGTCTCTTGGAATGAGTTACCGACAAACGTTGCAAAAGGTCATCGTTCCACAAGCATTCCGAATCGCCATTCCGCCATTAAGTAATGTGTTACTGGATATGATTAAAGGATCGTCTCTTGTTGCGATGATTTCACTACCTGACATTTTCCAAAATGCGAAAATTGTGGGTGGACGTGAACAAAACTATATGACGGTTTATATTTTAGTGGCGATTATTTACTGGATTATCTGTTTGCTTTTTGAACAAGGACAACGATATTTAGAAAAGAAAATGGCACTTTAATTGAAATAGAACAGAGAACTGTGTAAAAGCAGTTCTCTTTTTTATATAATCGTTGAAACTATTTGAAGTATAGGCATTTCTTCGTTAAAATGAATAGGACTCAAAAGAACAAATGGTTATCGGAAAGGACACTTATGAATACAAAAACAATTTGGGAGCAACATGGCTTCCACACATTAACACCGATACAAGAAAAGACACAAGAACTGATTAAAGAGGGAACAGACGTTGTAGCTATTTCGCCAACAGGGACTGGAAAAACATTAGCGTATGTTGTTCCTATTTTGGAAAGAGTAAAAGCAGATAAAACGCTGCAAGCTTTAATTGTGGCGCCTTCTCAAGAATTAGCTCAACAAATTGGTGCAGTGATTAGAGAATGGAAAACACCTGAAATTCGTGTGCAAGTTTTAGCGGGTGGAGCAAACGTAAAACGACAAGTAGAGAAGTTAAAGGAAAAGCCAGAAATCGTTGTAGGAACACCTGGACGATTACTAGAACTTTCTAAGCTTCGTAAATTAAAGCTACACCAAGTAGAGATGCTTGTATTAGATGAAGCCGATTATTTACTCGATCCAGAGCAATTGAGTAATACAAGAGAGCTTGTTAAGAAACTTCCTTCAGAAAGACAAGTGCTTTGTTTCTCGGCGACAAAGAATAAGAATTTAGAAGAAGTTAATAAATGGATTAATATGCTTCCGACTTTTGTTGAAGTTTCAGAGGGAAACTCTGTGCATTCGAACGTAACTCATGGATATATTGAATGTCCAACTAGAAAACGTGATGAAGTGTTAAGAAAGCTTGCTTTCTCCGAAAATGCAAATCAAGCGTTGGTTTTTGTTAATTCGATTGCAAATGCTGCATTACTTGGTGAAAAGTTAGCGTATCATCAAGTTCCAGTTGCACTTCTTTCTAGTGATGCTCATCAAACGGAACGTAAGAAAGCTATCGACTTATTTAAGAAGGGACAGATTCCATTCTTACTGAGTACCGATGTCGCACAGCGTGGCCTTGATATTGAAGATTTACCACTTGTCATTCATTATGATATTGCAGATTCTACGGAGCAATATACTCACCGTTCTGGACGTACAGGACGTATGGGGAAAGAAGGATTAGTACTCAGTCTAGTGAATGACCGCGAACTAAGAGACTTGAAGAAGGTTGCTGGGAAACATAAACTAGTTCAGTTTGAACTATATGCAGGACAATTAAAACCATTTACGCAAACTAAAAAGAAAGAAGTATCTTCTAAGAAACCAGTTCAGAAACGAAAGAAGGGGAATAAGAATGGAAATCATCGAGGATTTAAAAAGTCAAATTAGTTTTTTGGGATTCGAAATGACGGATGCTGATAGCTTAGTGGCTTTGGAAAAAGGGGAGCAAACCTTTGTACTCTATTGGGCTAAAGATGGTTTCGTTCTTTTTGAAACTTCTAAAGAAGGTGTATGGAGAGCGAATAGACCAATCGTTATCCCTTCAGAACGCATTCAAAAGGTTTCCATGGAGAAGAAACTTTTAGGAAATCCCAAATTAACATTGCAATATCTTGATAAAGAGGAAACTTATGTTGTACCTATGAAATGTGGATTTCATCAGAATCAAAAAGTAGAAGTCAAGAAACTCATGAATACAATAGAAGGATTAAAAGGGTAGTTGTATGGATATCATTAGTTCACCTAAAAATGAAAAAATTAAAGAGCTTGTCAAACTTCAGACTGCAAAAGGGCGTAAGAAAGCAGGGATGTATCTTCTTGAAGGAGAGCATCTTGTAGAAGAAGCGATTAAAGAGAAAGCTCCGATTGAATTGATTGTGGTTACTAGTAATCGTCTTGAAGATTACCAAAATCTGTTAACTCAAACTGATGTACAGGTGCTAGTTGTTTCTCAAGATGTCTTTCATAAGTTATCAATGACTGAAACCACTCAAGGGATTATAGCAGTTGTGAAGATTGTTAAACAGGATTCATTGCCTTATATCGGTCGCTTCATTGTGTTAGATGCAGTTCAAGATCCTGGTAATTTAGGAACGATTGTGAGAACAGCAGATGCTGCCGGATTTGATGCAGTTGTATTAGGAACAGGGACAGTAGATTTATATAACGATAAAGTTCTTCGATCCATGCAAGGAAGCCATTTCCATATCCCAGTTTTTCAAGCGGATTTGAAAGATTACTTGCCGACGCTTAAAGACAAAGGTGTACAAGTGGCTGTAACAGCACTTCACCGTGATTCAAAAGACTACACTATCTTACAAGACTCAACAGATGTTGCTATCGTGGTTGGTAATGAAGGCCAAGGCGTCTCTGATGACGTGATTGATTTAGCGGATGTTGTAGTGACCATTCCGATGTTTGGAAAAGCAGAGTCGCTAAACGTCGCTATTGCTTCGGCGCTATTAATGTATAAAACGAAAGAGATGAAGGAGTAACAATGGACAATAGACCAAATCCAATGGGAAGGAAACGCCCAATTCTTGAAACGGTTAGAAATATGACTATCATTTTCTTTGCGTTAAGTGCGATTGCAGCATTATATAATTTTACCTTAGCAGCAAGAGTGCTAATTATGGCAGTAGTGATGTTAGTTATCTACATCTGCATGTTTTTCTCTAAAAAGAAGAATACAGAGAGCAAAGAAAAAGAAACAGAAGAGTCGTAATAAAGCTGTAAAATCAATTGACAGAATGTTCGTCTTTAGGTATACTAATTTAGTACTGTTTCAGTAGCTCAGCAGGATAGAGCATTCGCCTTCTAAGCGAACGGTCGGGGGTTCGAATCCCTCCTGAAACGCTAAATTATATAGAGTATTATCGGATTTATTTCGATAATACTCTTTTTTTATTTTTGCTTAGTAAAAATAAAGTAAGAAAAGAGACATATTGTGAATACAGAACCTTAGATTGTGAAACTTTTCATTCTGTTTCAAAAAAATAGTACAGCGAAACACGCTGTTATAATACATCTTTCACAACTTTTAACACTTTAAAATCGCGATTATAGCAATATTTAACAAAATCTTTGTATTTTTTTACACTTAAGTATTGCAACTAATTTTTATTGTGTTATAATATTCATGTAGATAGCTGTTATAAGTTTCACAACCAATTATCTAAGGAGGAAAAATTTATGGAACAATGGAACGGTTTCAAAGGTAAAGTATGGAAAGAAGAAGTTAACGTCCGTGACTTTATCCAAGAAAACTACACACTTTATGAAGGAGACGACAGTTTCTTAGCTGGACCTACTGAAGCTACTAAAGCTTTATGGGCACAAGTAATGGACTTGAACAAACAAGAACGTGAAGCTGGTGGTGTCTTAGACATGGACACTAAAGTTGTATCAACAATCACTTCACATGGTCCTGGTTACTTAAACAAAGATTTAGAAACAGTTGTTGGTTTCCAAACTGAAAAACCATTCAAACGTAGCTTACAACCATTTGGTGGTATCCGTATGAGTGAACAATCAGCTGAAGCTTACGGATTCAAAATCGACGAAGAAATTTCTCGTATCTTCCGTGACTGGCGTAAAACTCACAACCAAGGTGTATTCGATGCTTACACTCCAGAAATGCGTGCAGCTCGTAAATCAGGTGTTATCACAGGTTTACCAGATGCTTACGGACGTGGACGTATCATCGGTGACTACCGTCGTGTAGCTTTATACGGGGTTGATCGTTTAATCGCTGAAAAACAAAAAGACTTCGCTAACATTGGCGATGGCACTATGTCAGACGATGTAATTCGTTTACGTGAAGAAGTTTCAGAACAATACCGTGCATTATTAGAATTAAAAGAATTAGGTAACATCTACGGATTCGATATTTCTAAACCAGCTTCTAACGCTCGCGAAGCTTTCCAATGGTTATACTTAGGATACTTAGCAGCTATTAAAGAACAAAATGGTGCGGCTATGTCTCTTGGACGTACTTCAACATTCTTAGATATCTATGTACAACGTGACTTAGAAAACGGAACATTAACTGAAGAACAAGCACAAGAACTTGTTGACCACTTCGTTATGAAATTACGTTTAGTTAAATTCGCTCGTACACCAGAATACAACGCATTATTCTCAGGAGACCCAACTTGGGTAACAGAATCAATCGCCGGTGTTGGTGAAGACGGACGTCCATTAGTAACTAAGAACAGTTTCCGTTTCTTACACACATTAGTAAACTTAGGACCAGCTCCAGAACCAAACTTAACAGTTCTATGGTCAACTCGTTTACCAGAAAACTTCAAATTGTTTGCAGCTAAAACTTCTATTAATACATCTGCAATCCAATATGAAAACGATGATGTAATGCGTCCAGAGTGGGGCGACGACTACGGAATTGCTTGCTGTGTATCTGCTATGCGTATCGGTAAACAAATGCAATTCTTCGGAGCTCGTGCTAACTTAGCGAAAACATTATTATATGCGATCAACGGTGGTATCGATGAAAAATCTAAAGCACAAGTTGGTCCTAAATATCAACCAATTACTTCAGAATACTTAGATTACGAAGAAGTAATGGCTAAATACAACGACATGATGGAATGGATCTGTGGTTTATACTTAAACACATTAAACATCATCCACTACATGCATGATAAATACAGCTACGAAAGAATTGAAATGGCATTACATGACACTGAAATTCTACGTACAATGGCAACTGGTATCGCTGGATTCTCAGTAGCAGTTGACTCATTATCAGCTATTAAATATGCGAAAGTTAAAACTATTCGTGACGAAGATGGCGTTGTTGTTGACTATGAAGTAGAAGGCGACTTCCCTAAATATGGTAACAACGATGATCGTGCTGACGAAATCGCTGTTTGGTTATTGAAAGAATTCATGACTAAAGTTAAAAAACATAAAACTTACCGTAATGCTAAACATACAACTTCTATCCTTACAATTACTTCTAACGTAGTTTATGGTAAGAAGACAGGTAACACTCCTGATGGACGTCGTGCTGGCGAACCATTTGCACCAGGTGCTAACCCAATGCATGGTCGTGACACACACGGAGCTTTAGCTTCATTATCATCAGTTGCTAAAGTACCTTACAAATATGCATTAGATGGTATCTCAAATACATTCTCAATCATTCCTAAAGCTTTAGGACGTGAATTAGATGTACAAGAAGAAAACTTAGTTGCTATGTTAGATGGTTATGCTTCTAAAGGTGGTCACCACTTAAACATCAACGTATTCAACCGTGATACATTATTAGATGCTATGGAACACCCAGAAGAATACCCACAATTAACAATTCGTGTATCTGGTTACGCAGTTAACTTCATTAAATTAACTCGTGAACAACAATTAGACGTAATCAACCGTACAATGCACGAAAGCATGTAATCACAAAGTGTGAGGTCGACTGTTCTAAGGAGACCGAACCGGATTACGCAAAAGTGTGAGGTTGACTCGCAAAATTGCTGAAATTAAGAAAACGGATGGGCAAAATCGTCCATCCGTTTTTTAATCGAAATAGCCCTAAAGGACACGAATTGTGATATACTAGAAGAGAAAAGATAGGAGGAATAATGATGAGTGAACCAGTAACTGGATATATTCATTCTACAGAGAGTTTTGGTTCTGTAGACGGACCAGGTATCCGTTTTGTAACCTTCATGCAAGGTTGCCGTATGCGTTGTGAGTTTTGTCATAACCCAGATACTTGGAATATTGGGGGCGGTCATCCGATTACTTCTCAAGAATTACTCGATCAAGCGTTGCAATATCGTGCATTCTGGGGACGTAAAGGTGGCGTAACTGTCAGCGGAGGAGAGCCTTTATTGCAAATTGATTTCTTAATCGATTTCTTTAAACGTTGTAAGAAAGCTGGAGTACACACAACATTAGATAGTTGTGGAATGCCATTTACGTATGATGAACCATTCTTCTCAAAATTCGAAGAGTTATTAGAATATACGGATCTTATTTTATTAGATATTAAACATATTGATGATGAACAACATAAGAAATTAACAGGATGGACGAATAAAAATATTCTTCAACTAGCAGAGTATTTATCCGATAAAGGACAACCGGTATGGATTCGTCACGTGTTAGTTCCAGAACGTTCAGATTATGATGAATATCTCATCCGATTAAGTGAGTTTGTAAGTAAATTGAAGAACGTATTGAAGTTTGAAATTTTGCCTTATCATAAATTGGGTGTGTATAAATGGAAGAACTTAGGAATTCCATATAAATTAGACCATATTGAACCACCAACACAAGAACGTGTGGACAATGCTCGTCGTATTTTAAGAACAGACGAATATAAAGGTTATTTAAATGCATAATGAAAGAACTGTTATAGTTTAAAAGCTATAACAGTTCTTTTTTTCTAGAAATCTTAGAAATAATGCATTATCTATTGGTTTTAAGTGATAATTATGTTAAAATTGTCAATGTAAATTTATATAGAGAGAGGCCAAATTATGAGTAAATTATTAGTTTTCGGACATCAAAATCCAGATACAGACGCAATTACATCAGCAATTTCATATGCTTACTTATTACGTCATTTAGGAGAAGATGCAGAAGCAGTTGCCCTAGGGACTCCAAATGAAGAAACACAATACGCTTTAGAATATTTCAAAAAAGAAGCTCCACGCGTGATTGGAGATGTTTCAGAAGAAACAAATCGTGTAGCATTAGTAGACCACAATGAAGTTCAACAAAGTGCTACAGGAGTTGAAAAAGTGGAAGTAGAATATGTTGTGGATCACCACCGTATCGCAAACTTCCAAACAGCAAACCCATTATTCTACCGTGCAGAACCAGTAGGATGTACAAATACAATTCTATACAAAATGTACAAAGAATATGGAGTAGATATTCCAAAAGATATCGCTGGATTAATGGTCTCAGCTATTGTATCAGACACATTATTATTCAAATCACCAACATGCACACAACAAGATATCGAAGCAGCAACAGACTTAGCAAACATTGCTGAAATCGATGTGAATGTATATGGTTTAGAAATGCTAAAAGCTGGTACAAACTTAGGAAATAAATCAGAAGATGATTTAATCGACTTAGATGCGAAATCATTCCCAATGGGAGGAGCAAACTTACGTATTGCGCAAGTAAACGTAGTGGATCCTGAAGAATTATTAGCACGTCGCGATGCATTAGAAGAAAGCATGCGTGTTGCAAACGATAAAAACGGATATGATACATTTGTATTTGTCATTACAAACATCTTAACAAGCGTCTCAACAGTATTAGTTGTTGGTGACCATTTAGATAAAGTGGCTCAAGCGTTTAACGCAAGCTACACAGACGGTGTACTAACACTACCAGGAGTTGTTTCTCGTAAGAAACAAGTTGTCCCACCTTTAACAGTGGCTTTTGAAGGATAAAAATTAACGGAGTGGGTGAGGAACATCCTTTAAGTCCTCCCCACTTTTTTAGTAAAGGAAAAGGAAAATGCGAAATCTATTACAGTTAGTGAAAGATGCGCTTGTACCACAATCTAAAAAAGAGTGGACGATTTCTCTTGTAACGATAACGGTGCGTAATCTTTCAGTGATGAAGAAATTTTATACGCAAGTTTTAGGTCTTGTTGTACTGCAGGACTTTGATAACGAAATCCTTATTGGTCACAGTAGGGGTAGCGTTCCTTTGCTTCGCTTAGTTCAAGGTAAAGGAAGTAGAGATTCAATTCTAACAACGTACTACATCGGATTTAAGTTAACAAAACCATTCCAAATGGGCGAGTTAATTAATCGATTGATTTTAGAAGAACAAACAATCACTGCGACAGGTTTTGATGGCTATACGGATAACTTTTATATCGTGGATCCTGAAGGGAATCGCTTGAAGTTTATGATTGAAAGCGAGAGTGGTTCTGAACTCCTTGATGAATATCTTGAAGGGACAGAAATGAATCGTTCGCTTCATGAGTTTATCGATGGAGTCGATGCGATGGCAGAAGAATTTCCACCAACCGCTAGCATCGCACAAGTGCACTATAATGTGTCCGATGTTGAAGAAACAGGAGCGTTTTTAACCGAAGCGTTTCTATTCAAGACTACCTATGATTATGTGACTCGTCGTAAGAATTTTAAAGTGAATCGAGATGGATACTCACTAGCGATTAATGCTTGGGAGTTCATTCCTCATTCACATCAAGATTTTTATGGGGTTTCTGAAATCGAATGGCGTGTTCCAAATATGCGAGAATTAGAAAATCTAGTGTTAAATTTGGAATCTAAAAAAGTGCCGTTTCATTATTATGATGCTGTGCTGAAAGTACCAACAGCAAACGGCATCCAATATTGTTTCAAAGTGGGTGATCATGCATGAGTTTTTTAAACCCATCTTCATATCGTAAATACCGTAAAAACAAAATGATTAGGCATGTATTATCACTCTTAGCCGTTGTCATTTCTGGTTTTCTACAGGCGTTTACACTGAAAGTTTTTATTCAACCATCGAATCTATTGTCTAGTGGGTTCCTTGGAGTATCGATTTTAATGAATCAAATCGCAGAACTCTTTGGGGTAGAATTATCAATCTCAATGTTACTGATTATGCTTAATATTCCAGTTGCAATTTTATGTTACCGCGGAATCAGTCCACGATTCACGTTTTATTCGATTCTACAAGTATTCGTGGGAAGTTTCTTTATTCGAGTATTGAATTTTGAGCCGTTATTTGTGGATGATACAATGCTGAACGTGATTTTCGGTGGGGTATTAAATGGTTTATATGTTTCACTGGCCTTGAAGGGAAATGCTTCTACCGGTGGGATGGACTTTGTGGCTTTATACGTTTCGAACCGTAATGGGAAAACGATTTGGCAAGAAGTCTTCTTATTTAATACAGCATTACTATTAATATTCGGTACGTTATTTGGCTGGAAACATGCGGGATATTCGATTATCTTCCAATATATTTCAACAAAAGTGATTAGTACCTTCCACCAACGTTATCATAAAGTTACGTTGCAAATTACAACGCGTTATGGTGAAGACGTCATGGATGCTTATTTAAAGACAGTCCGTCATGGGATTTCATGTGTGGAAGCCATTGGTGGTTTCAGTCGAGAAAGAATGTATTTATTACATACAGTATTATCTTCGTATGAGGTGATTGATGCAGTTGCTGTGATTAAAGAAGCAGACCCGCGTGCGATTATTAATCAAATTAGTACAGAAAACTTCTATGGTCGATTCCATAGGGAGCCAGAATAAGGAGGAATTTAATTGGAGAGATATTTAAACAAAGACACATTAAAATCCTTCATTCTGGTTTCATTAGGCTGTTTTATATTTTCGTATACAATTAATGCACTTGTAATTGCTAACCACTTTGGTGAGGGCGGTATTACAGGGTTAACCTTATTAGGGTTCTATACATTACAAATTGATCCAGCCTTATCAAACTTAATTTTGAATGGATTTTTATTACTGATTGGATATCGTTATCTTGAAAGAAAAACAATGGTATATACTGTTTTAGCAGTTTTTGAATTACCAACTTTCTTAAAGGTGACACAGGACTGGCCTGTATTCGTTCCAGAAAACCTAGTTGTTGCTGGTGTAGCAGCTGGAGTATTGGTTGGAATAGCATTAGGTCTTGTTATCCTTGGGAAAGGAACGACAGCAGGTACGGATATTATTGCGATGATGATGCATAAATATTTAGGGTGGAGCGTTTCTTCTTCATTACTAATGATTGACTTCATTATCGTGACACCACTTGCGTTTGTGATTGGTTTTGAAAAAGCAGTTCTAACGTTAATTATGTTATTTATCGCAAGCAAAGTGATTAACTTTATTTTAGAAGGGTTTAATCCACGAAAAGCGATTATGATTATTTCGGATAAATATGATGAAATTGGACAGCGAATCCAAACGGATTTAGATCGTGGAATTACGGTGTTGGATGGACACGGCTTTTACTCAAAAGAGAAGAGACAAGTGTTATACGTTGTTGTCAGTCGTCAACAATTGATGCCAGTTCAACGAATCATTCACGAGTATGATCCAGAAGCATTTGTAATTATTACAGATGTGAACCAAGTTATCGGAGAAGGATTTACATTCTATCTCGATGATAACGGAAATAAACTACATCATTAAATATGTTTTTTGATTTGAAAACCAAATCCTCATCCAGGAGATGTGATTACATTTGACTGGAACATTGACGGTGTAGCCGACCATATTGCCATTGTTGAAAAAGTTGAAGGCGATAAAGTGATTACGATTGAAGGAAATACAAGTGATCGTAATTATGATGAATCAAAAGTCGTTCGTAAATCACATAGATTGATTGCTCGATATATTATCGGGTATAGTCGTCCTCAATATAGATAAAGAGTTAAAGAAAGCTAGTTCTCAGGGATTAGCTTTTTTTCTTCGTTTATTAGGATTTGGAACCGATAAAAAACAATTTAAAAGTTAAGATTTCTTTAAGTGAGTGTGTGGTTATGGTAAAATAGACTAAATCATAAAAGCGATTTAATTTAAATAAAGGAGGTAGCTTTATGGTAGGAATTATCATTGCAAGTCACGGCGAATTTGCTGATGGAATTAAGCAATCAGGTTCAATGATTTTCGGGAATCAAGAAAAAGTTGAATCTGTTGTTTTTATGCCTAGTGAAGGACCTGAAGACTTACAAAGAAAACTGCGTGAAGCAGTTGAAAAGCTAGAGACTGAAGAAATTCTATTTCTAGTAGATTTATGGGGTGGTAGTCCATTCAACCAAGCGAACATCTTGTTTGAAGAAGACCCAGACCACCGTGCAATCGTAGCTGGTTTAAGCTTGCCGATGTTAATTGAAGCGTACGCAAGTCGTTTCTCAATGAATACATCACATGAGATTGCAAAAGCGATTGCGCCAACAGCTATTGAAGGTGTGAAGATTCGTCCTGAATCACTTCAACCAGAAGAGAAGAAAGAGGAGAAAGCAGAATCTGCTGCTCCAGTTTCAAATGGTGCAATTCCAGAAGGAACTGTCATCGGAGATGGCAAGATTAAATTTGTGTTAGCGCGTGTGGATACTCGTCTTTTACATGGACAAGTAGCAACAAGCTGGACAAAGGCAACAAATCCAAATCGTATCATTGTTGTTTCTGATAAAGTTGCAAAAGATGATTTACGTAAGAAATTAATCGAGCAAGCAGCTCCACCAGGAGTTCGTGCGCACGTGATTCCACTTAAGAAATTAGTGGAAGTATATAATGATCCACGTTTTGGGGATACAAAGGCATTATTATTATTCGAAACACCTCAAGAAGCACTTGAAGTGATTGAACAAGGTGTGAAAATTGATGAATTGAATATTGGTTCAATGGCGCACTCAGTCGGTAAAGTTCAAATTAGTAATGCATTATCTGTTGACCAAGATGATGTAGAAACTTATAAGAAACTTCGTGACTTAGGCGTGAAGATGGATGTTCGTAAAGTAGTTTCTGACTCTCCAGCGGATATCTTTAAATTAATTGAAGCAAAGTCTAATGAAGGCTTAAAACTATAACATACAGATAGGAGATTATTATGGATTTTAATGCAATTCAAATTATTTTAGTCCTAATTGTCGCATTCTTAGCTGGTTTGGAAGGAATCTTAGACGCATTCCAATTCCATCAACCAATTATTGCGTGTACATTAATCGGACTTGCAACAGGACATCTTTCTGAAGCAATTATTCTTGGTGGTGCATTACAAATTATTGCACTTGCTTGGGCAAACGTTGGTGCTGCAGTTGCACCAGATGCTGCCTTAGCATCAGTAGCTTCAGCTATTATTTATATCAAAGGGAATGACTTCTCTGATGCTGGGCGTAACTTAGCGATTGGTACTGCAATTACTTTAGCAACAGTTGGTCTTGTATTAACAATGGTTGTACGTACGTTAGCAGTTGGTTTAGTTCACAGAGCAGATGCTGCAGCTGAAAATGGAGACTTCCGAGGAGTTGCTTTCTGGCACTATGTATCATTATCAATGCAAGGATTACGTATTATGATTCCAGCAGGAGCACTTCTATTCGTTTCTTCAGAAGTGGTTCAAGGCTACTTAAAATTAATTCCAGAGTGGTTTGCAAACGGTATGACAATTGGTGGTAACATGGTTGTAGCTGTAGGGTTAGCGATGGTTATTAACTTAATGGCTTCAAAAGAAACATGGCCATTCTTCTTCATCGGTTTTGCTATTGCTCCATTAAACGAATTAACTTTAATCGCTACAGGGGTTATCGCATTAAGCTTAGCATTTATTTATTTAAACTTATCAAACAACAGTGGAAATGGTTCAGCTGGTGGAAATTCTGGTTCAGGAGACCCACTTGGTGACATTTTAAATGACTATTAAGGAGAGTGAATGACATGACAGAGAAAAAAGTATCTTTAACGAAAAAAGACCGCTTAAGCGTTATGCTACGTTCACAATTCTTACAAGGTTCTTGGAACTATGAACGTATGCAAAATGGTGGTTGGGCGTTCTCGCTTATTCCAGCATTGAAAAAATTATATCCAAATCCAGAAGATTCAAAAGCAGCGTTAAAACGTCACTTAGAATTCTTTAATACACACCCATATATCGCTTCACCAATTCTTGGGGTAACATTAGCCCTAGAAGAAGACCGTGCAAATGGGGCGCAAATCGATGATGCTACAATTCAAGGGGTTAAAGTTGGGATGATGGGACCTTTAGCAGGTATCGGTGACCCAGTATTCTGGTTTACAATTCGTCCTATTTTAGGAGCAATTGCTGCAGGGTTAGCTGCAACAGGTTCTATCATTGGACCATTGTTCTTCTTCATCGTTTGGAACTTAATCCGTATCGCATTCATGTGGTCTACACAAGAATTAGGATACCGTCAAGGTTCTGAAATCACAAAAGACTTATCAGGTGGTATTTTACAATCTATTACAAAAGTATCTTCAATCGTGGGGATGTTTGTAATGGGGATCTTAGTACAACGTTGGACAAGTATGAAATTCCCACTTGTATTAACGAGAGTAGAATTGAAACCAGAGCAATATATTCAATTACCTGGAGCAGATGACGTTGTTACTGGAGGTCAATTAGGAGATATTGTTACTAAATTATTAGGTGGTAAAACATTATCACCAGAAGCTGTGACAACTCTTCAAGACAACTTAAACAAGTTGATTCCAGGATTAGCTGCATTACTATTAACATTCTTCGTAATGTGGTTATTGAAGAAAAATGTAAAACCAATTTACATTATCTTTGGGCTATTTGCATTAGGTATTTTAGCTGGATTAACAGGAGTAATGGCTCCTTAATAAAGAGGACTGGAGAGTAGATTATGGTTGTATCGTTAAATACAAAAGCCATTTATAAAACGAAAGCAAACCTATTTAATGGGGGCTTTGGCTATACCAATGGGGATATTCTGATTGGAGACCGTGCTTTTGAATTTTACAATCATCAAAATCCTGAAAGCTATCTTCAAATTCCTTGGGAAGAAATTAAACTGGTAAGAGCTCATGTTATGTTTAAAGGGAAGTTTATTCGTGCGTATTACATTGATACGAATTCTTCTAAAACTTTCCAATTTGTCTCCAAAGATTCTGGGCGCACCCTAAAAGTGATGCGAGAATTTATTGGAAACGAGAAAATCGTGAGAACTGAGCCGATTATCAGTTTCAAAAAACTTTTCAAAAGATAAAGAAAAGGCGAATGTGTAATAACATTCGCCTTTTTAATTTTGTCTTGTAAGAATAAATGGATAAGAATCTAATTGAATTTTGATATCTACATTACCATATTTGGTAAATTCGCCATCGGTTTGTGATTTAATGGGTCCGTTAATTTGAATACGAGCCGCAGTACACTGATACTTTTGTAAGTGATTAGGGAAGTGCTTAAAATGACTACCGTTCGTCAAAATAAAAGGAAAAGCTTTAACAATCGTAAACCCACTCACTTTACGAGCAACGACGACTTCAAATGAGTGATTTCCTTGCTTGGCAGTTGGGACAAAACGGATTCCTCCACCAAAGAACGAATGATTGAATGCCCCTACAAGCAGATTATGGGTTACTGTGAAGCTTTCGTTATTATCGACAGTAATTACTGCTTCAAATTCTTCACGCCCTCTAAACGCTCTTAAAATTGGTGTGAGGTAAGATGCTTTTTTGATTCCGTTTGATTCAAGAACGGCTTGTCTTTGCTTTTGGTTTAATTCGCAAATAGAAGCATCAATCCCAAATCCAAGCGAATTCAGTGCAATTCCTGATGTTCCTGAATTCTGTTCATGGTACGTAAGGAATTCTAACTCAATAGAAGGTGCATTCTCTATGTTTTGTACGAATACATCCGCATCATGAGTAAGATTCATCTCTCTAGCAAAGTCATTTCCAGTTCCAGCTGGAAGATAGGAGAGAGGTACTTCGATTTCATTCTGCTTTAAATATTGTAACGCTTCGTTAAGAGTTCCGTCTCCACCAATAATGACGACTTTAGTGTGCTCATTTCTTTCTGGTAAATGCTTCTCAAGAAGATCAGGTAGTTCACCGGCTCTTTGTGTTTGGAATAGCTTAAAGTGGATACTATGTTTCGTACAAGCTTCCACGATTTGATTAATTTGTTGTTGTCCGGATTGGCTTCCAGACATCGGATTCCCAAAAATAAATAAATTCATGCTAAACATCCTTTCAATTGCCATTATTATAGCATAAAAGTAGTCAAAATAGAGTGCAATTTTTACGGAATACCGTATAATAGAGACGAGGTGAAAGTATGGCAAATGATTTTTTTGAACACGTATTAAATCCAACGTGGAAGAATTTACCTAGTGAATCGAAAGAAGTTGTCTTTCGAAATGTATTAAGATATTTTGTAAATCCAATGTCGACCATTGAGAACCTAAGAAGTGTCAAATTTGAATTCGGTGGAATCACCAATGAAACTTTTGAAGTCACGATTGATGGAAGAGAGTTTGTATTCGTTCCTGGTCAAAATGACGTTATTTTAGGGTGGGATAGCGGATTGTCAGGCCTTTCTGGTCTTGACTGTAGTGAAGAACGTCAAGAGCTTCGTTTTGCCTTTAAACGTTATTTAAATCAACATCTAACTGGCTTTATGTTCCTCAATCAAGATGTTCAAGAAAAAGATTTATCGAGTGAAAAGTTGACGACACAAATCGTTGAAGACGGCATTAATTTAATGACATCTGACTTACGAAAAGTGAATGTTCCGGCGATGCTAGTCGAAAAGAAACCAAATTTTGTAGGACTACGCTTTATTGGTAACTATTCTGTTGTTACTGGGCAACTCACAGGTGCAGAGGAACCTTCACCTGAGACCCTCGAGATTTTAGAAGAAGCGGTGACTCCAGATAATTCATTGGAAGCTTTATTCCAAGATTTCCCAAGAGCGGTACGTGTGGATCGTTACTTTATGCAACAAGATTTAAAGAATCCTGATAGTTTCACTTGTTATGTTGCAGATCCAGTTGGTTATGAAGAGGCTCGTAAAGAAATTGAACGTACAGGGATGGGTCTCTTAAACGAGGATGAGTGGGAGTATTGCTGTGGTAGTGGCACTCGTCGTCTGTTTAAATGGGGGAACCAATTACATCGTTCTCTGATTCAAGATGAAGCGAATTCTCCTTTATGGAAGGAAAATATGTTTGGGTTGGAAATCGCAAATGCGGAATTTGGCCCAGAATTAATTGAGGGTAGACCTTATACAAAAGGGGCGTGGCTTGAAGAAAACTTCAAAGCGCCGGTATTAAATTTATTACCATTATCGTCTTATTATTCGGTGAATTTACCGTTATTAGTGGATCCTAACGGGCATCTTGCTGCAGGTTATTACTGCGCTAGACGTGCGATTCGAATTGAAATGTAATGATGAAATCAGTCACAGTTGTGGCTGATTTTTTTAAGAATTTATTAAAGTCAAAAAAAGTCAAATAAAATTATTGACCTTTCCTGACTAAAGGTGTATACTTAATTCATGGTCAAGAGATCACAAAAGGAGGAATGAAGATGAATATTGAAAAAATGACAACAACAATGCAACAAGCATTAGGCCAAGCGCAACAAATTGCGATGGTACGTAAACATCAAGAAATTGATATTCCTCATTTATGGAAAGTATTTATGGAACCAAATCACTTTGCTAGAAATATATATAGTGATTTACAAGTGAATGACAAAGAATTTGAGGAATTAATTGATAAAGAATTAGACCGTATTTCTGTAGTGGAAGGACAAAATGTCCAATATGGTCAAAGTATGAGTCAAAACTTATATCGACTCTTTACAGAAGCTGAAAAGATTAGAGAAAGCTTTAAAGACGATTACTTATCTACAGAGGTAGTTGTACTTGCGTTGATGGAATTACAAAATCATCCGTTGACTCGTTATTTAGTACAACATCATGTAACAAAAGAAAAATTGAGAGCTCGTATTGAAGAGCTAAGAGGGGGAGAACGTGTGACTAGTCAAAATCAAGAAGAACAATATGAAGCATTATCAAAATATGCACGTAATTTAAATGAAGCTGTTCAATCTGGTAAACAAGATCCAGTCATTGGACGTGACGAAGAAATTCGAGATGTGATTCGTATCTTATCTCGTAAAACAAAAAATAACCCTGTCTTAATCGGGGAACCTGGTGTTGGTAAAACAGCAATCGTTGAAGGATTAGCCCAACGTATTGTGAAAAAAGACGTACCAGAAAACTTAAAAGATAAATTAATCTACTCATTAGATATGGGTGCTTTAATCGCGGGGGCAAAATACCGTGGTGAATTCGAAGAACGTTTAAAAGCTGTTCTTAAAGAAGTAACAAAATCAGAAGGACGCATCATCTTATTTATCGATGAAATCCACACAATCGTTGGTGCTGGTAAGACAGAAGGCTCAATGGATGCCGGTAACTTACTAAAACCAATGTTAGCTCGTGGTGAATTACATTGTATTGGTGCTACAACTCTTGACGAATACCGTGAAAACATGGAAAAAGACAAAGCGTTAGAACGCCGTTTTCAAAAAGTACTTGTTCAAGAACCAACTGTTGAAGATACGATTTCAATTCTTCGTGGATTGAAAGAACGTTTCGAAATCCACCACAGCGTAAATATTCACGATAGCGCATTAGTAGCTGCTGCGACATTATCAAACCGTTATATTACTGACAGATTCTTGCCAGATAAAGCGATTGACTTAGTCGATGAAGCTTGTGCAACCATTCGTGTTGAAATGAACTCAATGCCAACAGAACTTGACGCAGTAACTCGTCGTTTGATGCAACTTGAAATCGAAGAACAAGCGTTGAAGATGGAAAAAGATGACGCTTCTCAAAAACGTCTTGCTATTTTACAAGAGGAATTAGCAGAACAACGTGAAAAAGCTAATAACCTCAAAATGAAATGGGAAATCGAAAAAGAAGAAGTCAATAAAATCCGTAATAAACGTGAAGAAATCGACCGTGCTAAACGCGAATTAGAACAAGCAGAAGCAGATTATAACCTTGAAAAAGCTGCTGAACTTCGTCATGGACGTATTCCAGCTCTTGAACAAGAATTGAAAGAATTAGAAGACCAAAACAAAGCAAATGCTGAAAGCACGCAACGTCTCGTTCAAGAATCAGTAACTTCAGAAGAAATTGCTCGAGTAGTGGGACGCTTGACTGGTATTCCTGTAACAAAACTAATGGAAGGCGAACGTGAAAAACTTCTTCACTTAGAAGATATTCTTCATGAACGTGTCATCGGTCAAGATGAAGCTGTACAAAAAGTGGCTTCAGCAGTACTTCGTTCTCGTGCTGGATTACAAAATCCTAGCCGTCCAATCGGAAGCTTCCTATTCCTTGGACCTACTGGG
>JUUF01000075.1 GCA_001058355.1 Carnobacterium maltaromaticum | reverse complement strand
AAATACCGAATTGAGCTGCCGCACCGAATAATAACATGAATGGGTTTTGTAATAATGGACCGAAGTCGATCATCGCACCGATACCGATGAAGATTAATAATGGGAATAATTCAGTTTCGATACCGATTTCGAATAAGATTTGTAGAACCCCGTGTTGTTGTTGTCCACCTACGATTTGGTCTAGAACCCCAGTTCCAGGGAAGTTTACTAAGATTGTACCTAATCCCATTGGTACTAATAATGTTGGTTCGTACTCTTTTTTAATCCCTAAGTACATTAATAGGGCACCGATAGCCATCATGATACCTTGGCCCAAAGTAAATGACGCTAGATTTTGAACTAATGTTTCCACTGTTTCACTCCTTGAAAGTTATTAAAATTAGTTAATTGTAATTAAAGCGTCGCCTGGGTTAACCACTTGACCTTCTTTAACGTGAATTCCTGCTACAACCCCTGCTTTAGCCGCAACGATTTCGTTTTCCATTTTCATTGCTTCTAAAATCATTAATGGTTGGTTTTCAGTAACTGTGTCCCCTACGTTTACTAAAATACGTAAGATGTTACCAGGCATTGGAGATGGCATTGCGTCTGCGCCAGCTGGTGTTGCTGCTACAGGAGCTGCTGGTGCTGGAGCTGCTTCTACTGCTGGGGAAGCTGGTGCTGCAGGAGCTGCAACTGGTGCTACAGGAGCAGGCGCTGCAACTGCACCGATTTCTTCCATTTCTACTTGGTACTCTTGACCGTCTACTTTGATTTTGAATTTACGTAACATATCGTAACATTCCTCCTAAAATAAATTATGATTTGCGTTTTTGGTAGATTTCTTTAACAGCCCATTGACTGTCACTTGATTCACCTGCAGCAATCGCTGAGGCAATAACCGAGATAATCTTGGTTTCTGGGTTGCGTTTAAGGACGCGTTTGACCACAAATTGGCTTTCTGGATAATCTGAGGCCGCAATCGCCGCTGCAATGATTGAGACGTGCTTAGCTTCTTCTGCTTCTACCGGTACAAAAGCTTCTAATTTTTCCCATTCAGATTCTGGTTGTGCAGACTTTGTCGATGCGTGTTCCGTTGCTTCAGAGTTCTTCTTGCCAAATAATCGTTGGAGAATTCCCATTCCTTCACTCCCTTCCCAACATAATCTACATGCAATTATTATACAGAAAACGGCGTCATACCTAAACTAGAAACTGGGGTTTTCCCTGTTCTTTTGGTGTTTTATTATAAATAGGATATAAAAATTATGCTCATTTTGTCACATCAAACTGTTCTTTTATTGTTTTTCGCTATGAAAACACTATCTTTTTTATTAAATATTGTTTAAGATATCGCTATAAGTAAACGAATTCATTCTACCCAATGACTTCGTGGAGCTCCCTTTCAGGTTTTAGCGACTGAAGGATTCTCCAACTATAAAAACAAATTTTTTTAATAAAGAAAGGAAGATATGATGGTTATCACAATTTCAGCTTACGTAATGATGGCAATTTTCATGTACGTTATCATGAAGAAAAAAATGTCACCATTTACAGCTTTAGTATTAATTCCATTAGTTTTTGCAATTATTTTAGTTGCTACAGGTCAAGTCCAAGACGTTAACATCGGTACATTAATTCGCCAAGGGTTATTCGGAAATAACTCAAAAGATAAATTAACAGCGATGAAAGGGACTGCTGAAACAGGAATTATGCTTCTATTCGCAATCCTTTACTTCTCTACAATGTTAGACGCTGGATTATTCGATCCAATCACTAACAAAATGATCCGCTTCGCTAAAGGCGATCCAATGAAAGTTTTAATCGCTACTGCTATCGTAGCTGCTGCCGTATCATTAAACGGTGACGGAACAACAACTACATTAATCTGCTGCTCAGCATTCGTGCCAATTTACAAAAAATTAGACATGAAATTAATGAACTTAGGGGTTCTTGTTATCTTACAAAACACTATCATGAACTTATTACCATGGGGCGGACCTACTGCTCGTGCGATGTCAGTTCTTGGTGTAGAAGCAGATATCCTAGCTTACTTAGCACCAGGTATGATTCTTTCAGTTCTTTACGTAATCTTCTTTGTTGCTCGCTCAATGGGTAAAAAAGAACGCGCTCGTTTAGGTATCCAAGAATTAACTGAAGAAGAATTAAACGAATTGACTACAATTTCTGATCCTGAAGTATTAGAAAAACGTCGTCCACAAAACTTCGTAATCAACGCTATCTTAACAATCGTATTAATCGGTTGGTTAGTTGCTGGTTCATTCATCAATTCAATCGAAGTGAAACCAGTTGTATTATTCTTAGTTGGTACAGGTTTAGCCTTAATGATTAACTACCCAGACTTAAAAGCTCAATCTAAACGTATTGGGGACAACGCTGGGGATGCTGTACAAGTAGTATTACTAGTATTCGGTGCCGGAGTATTCATGGGATTATTCCAAGGAACTGGAATGGCAACTGCTTTAACAGATAGCATCGTTCAAATCATCCCTAAACAATTAGCAGGATTCTGGTCATTAATCATTGCATTAATCTCGATCCCTGGTACATTCTTCTTAACAAACGACGGATTCTACTACGGAGTATTAATTCCATTCGCTGAAGTTGGACGTCAATACGGCTTCACAGATATGCAAATGGCATTAGCTTCATTAATGGGTCAAGCATTCCACTTATTAAGCCCATTAGTAGCGTTCATCTACTTACTATTACGTCTAACAGGATTAGACATGGGTGAATGGCAAAAAGAATCAGCTAAATACGCAGCTGTTATCTTCGTCATCTTCGTTGTAACAATCGTATTAATGGGTCACATGCCATTATACTTACCACAATAATCAAACAATTGAATTTGTGAAAAAGACTTGTTTAGGCTTAGCCTAACAAGTCTTTTTTTGTGCATTTTACCATCTTATCGTTTATACTATTTCTAATGTTTACAATAATTTCCAGGAGGCTACTATGTCAGCGATTATCCAAGCGGTAAAGAAAAATTTAGATATTACCCAAAACAAACCTCTTAAAATTTCGCTCTACGAAGCTTTTCGTAAAACGATTATCTTAGGAGAAATCCCTGCAGGTACGCGTATTAACGAGAAAGAATTCTCGACTGAGTTAAACATCAGCCGTACACCCATTCGCTACGCTCTTAACGAATTGACGAAAGAGCACCTAGTAGAGCACATCCCTAAGATTGGTGTCATCGTAAAAGGAATTTCCATTAAAGATGCCCATGAAATTTACGAAATTAGAAAAGCACTCGACACATTGGCAACAATTAATGCGATGAAACTCATGACGAAAGAAGACTTCGAAGAGTTGAACGCCATTCTCGAAGAATGCGAACGTCTCAACAACGAAGACAGAGTCGACGAAGTACTTGCGAACTTCACGACTTTCAATGATTTCATCTACGAAAAATGCCAAATGACACGACTTAGAGAAATCGTATTTGAGCTACGTACATACGTGATCTACTTCCGCGACCTATCGATTCGTTCATCAGAACGCCGTACAAAAGCGCTCGAGGAACATAGACTCATCTATCGCGGGATGCTCAATAACGACGTGGAACAAATCACACTCATTACACACGAGCACTTAGACCGCTCATTACAATTTATTTTGAAACAAATGGAGAAATTACACATTGATTAATCCAGAGTTTTTAGCACAAGCGGCTACAGACGCCCTTCTACAAGAAGTGAATCTCGCGCCAAAACCAGGCCTCGTGGATCCCATTTCCACCGGCGCCCATAAGGACATGACAAAGGATACCTTCTATCAAAGCATCGAAGCGCTCCGTCCTTATTTACTGGCCTACGCCGAAGCAGGAAGCCTCCACAACGGCACTCCACTCGACTTATTCAACGAGCTTCGCGCCCTTGGGAAACAAGCCGAAGTCGCGATGATGGCCGCAACTAACAATATTAACACTCATAAAGGAGCCAACTTCTCCTTTGCCCTCGTCTTAGGGGCCACAGCTCATACAAAAGGCAACATTCCAGAAGCCTTGCGCTACTGCCATCTTATGACACGCCACCTCATCGAAGTGGACTTTGCCAACCTCGACCAAAAAGAACACCTCTCTTACGGTGAAAAACTCTACGTCGAACATGGCATCACGGGCATTCGAGGCGAAGCAGCAACAGGCTACCCAAGCCTTGCAAAAGCCCTCGACTATTACAACACACTAGACACGCACACACCACGTCACCGCGACCTACTCCTACTCCTCTACCTCATGACGTTCGTAGAAGACGGAAACCTTATTCACCGCGGCGGAATCGATGCGTATAAACAAGTGCAACAAGAAGCACAACAATTATTTGAAGAAGCCCAACCCCTAACAGAAACTGAACTAGCAAACCGACTCGAGGACTACGACAACGTTCTTATCGAGCGTAACTTGAGCCCTGGAGGCAGCGCAGACCTACTCTCGCTCACCTTCTTCTGTCATAAAATACAACAAAACGGATGAACCCTCATCCGTTTTTTCTTTGCCCTTTTTTCCTCCAAGCGTACACTTTATGTTCTTAGTTTTATCAAGTACCCCCATGTTTCCCCTTCCCTGCGCCAGAGAACGTGACATGCGCATGTTCTGTCGCACTCTCCTATTCAAGAAAGGATTAACCTTTTTTAGCGAAAGGGGCCGATATACGAGAGAAACCTCGGATTCTATAATAGCAGTA
>JUUF01000074.1 GCA_001058355.1 Carnobacterium maltaromaticum | reverse complement strand
TTATTGTTTAACATAACCGTCTTCAAGTAATTTTGGGACAGCCTCACTATATTTTAAAGCAGATGGATTAGTGTCTGGGAATGTTTCAGGAGCACGGTTATGAAGCTCTTTCCAGTCGATATTGTTGTAATCAATTTTGAGTGTATGGTAGTAAATTCCATCTTTTCGTGCAATAGTGGATTCAATTCCTTTCACTCCGTCGTAGATAGAGTGTCTTTTTTTGAGAAGTTTTTGTATTTCTTCTTCGGATTTACCCATTTCTTTAGGATTGAA
>JUUF01000073.1 GCA_001058355.1 Carnobacterium maltaromaticum | reverse complement strand
TGCTGCTTTCTTTTTCATACGCTTCCCTACTTTTCTCCGAGATACTTAATCTTGATATCTTCTATTGACACTTTCTCATTAGGAGCCAAAGACTCTTTCTTTTGGATACTTTCAAAGTTACCCAAAGGATTTAGAGGAATAGTTCCAAATTGACTATCTAAATCTTCAACATGTCGAATTAATATTGTAGTCTCCATCGAATCATCATTATTAATTTTTACTTTCAATATATAGGTTCCTGTACTCTCGTTCTTTGTAAAGCTGATAAACTCCACTTCTTTAACTTCATATCCTCTAGCAATCCACGTAACCACATTATTTTGTTGCTCCTTCGTGATTTGTGGTTTGAAGAAACACCCCGCCAAGAGACAAAGTCCAAGTAGCACGATTCCTAGTTTTTGAACTTTCTTCATTGTTATCCCTCACTGATTTTAACTAATTCATAGATATCTGTTTTGTAATACTCCGCTACTGGAATTGCACTATTCGTATATGCAAAACACAACATCGAAAGGATCGTATTCACAATCAAAAGCGCTCCCTCTGAACCATTATTGATAGATAAATAGACAACATAGCAAACCAAGCTAATTATAAAAATGAAATAGCCATCATAAATTCTCTTAGTCGGTTTAAAAACAAATGTCTGAACAGAACGTTTTTGCCCCAATCTATCTTTTACTTTCTTTTTATTAAAGTTCAAAAAAGAAATCACAATTAAGTATGAAATAAGCATAGAGATAGCAAACAACAAAGTTTTAATTCCCAGTTGCTGACCAATCTTGTAGCTCACAAACAAACTATGCAACAAGTTATACAGTGTATATAATAGCGGTTGAATAGCGACGATTATCCCTGCTTTCAATCCATTACTTGTTTTATTTTTAAGTTCGAATTGCACATTTTCATTCTCTAATTCATAAGCGGTGACTGAAACGGTATCAGGTAAACCGCCCCATATCACACTCTTAGGACTTACTGAGCTAAGGTCCATCAGATATTTCTTTTTCTGTACACCTTCAACTAACTTGTAAGAAAAGATATTCGAATTTGAAAACTTCAACTGTACCATTCAATCACCTCACTATACAATCTTCTTATTCACATCCACATACTTTATGCATCTAGAAAAAATTAAATAAAAGTCATTATTATTTCATTATATACTGTAAGGGTTTCATTGACCATTCTTTTCATAAAAAAGAACCCAGCATGAC
>JUUF01000072.1 GCA_001058355.1 Carnobacterium maltaromaticum | reverse complement strand
TCTCTGTATTCTTTTCGATACTTGAAGAAGTAAAAACCTCTAACAAAATTCTTGAATACTAATCCGCCTACGAAACAGAATAAGCAAATCGTACCAAGAAATACAAACCCGAGTAAGAAATTACCTAAATCTGTATTGCCTGAAAAGTTCTCTCCAAACTTAAACGTCCAACGATTTAATATTGCTAGCCCTAAAAGAATTCCTCCATATCTTTTTAAGAGTTTGGCAACAATAGATTCCCACTCTTTAGTTCCCACTTCTTTTTTATGATATAGTTCGTTCTTTAATAGGCTTACTTGATCTAAAAATATTTTTTTGAATAAAAAGATGCAAAAGAAAAGTTGAACCCAAAACGCAATCCAACCAAAAGCCTCTATAGTCAATCCTACAGAAAGTGGTAACGAACCAATAAAACATAGGCAGAAAAAAGCAATTAATACAAAAGTTGCATACAGTAATTGAAACGCATAATTAAATTTTGGAATCAAATTAAGAATAATCAATGCTGAAAATAGGATTATCACAGTCCATACTAACGGCTGCAGCACATAACCTACGTCGCCCACTACTACACTAGAAACTGACTGTTGATTCTGAACCGACTGTCTAATACCATCTGGCCACGAAACGCCAAGCAAATAAAATAGCGCACTAAACATTAACCCAACTAACCCAAGAACTCTTTTCCAAAAATTCATCGAAACAGACACTCCCATTTG
>JUUF01000071.1 GCA_001058355.1 Carnobacterium maltaromaticum | reverse complement strand
AAATCTTTATTTGGTGTGAACGTAACTTCGCCTGTTAATGGATTAATCGTATAAGTACCAACTTTTGCGCCATCTTTCATAGCGTCAATCGTTGTGTCTTCTACTGCAGTTCCATTGACGATAAATTTCGCTGGTTGGTCTGCGTCTACTTTCAACGAAACTTCCGCATCTCCCTCAGTAAACTTCGGTGTTCCTGTTTGGACTTTCCCTTGTTTACCAGTCGAAGTCGCTTCTTCTCCGGTTGGCGTTAC
>JUUF01000070.1 GCA_001058355.1 Carnobacterium maltaromaticum | reverse complement strand
ATTGTACAAATTTTCTCGCGCGAAATTCAAAAAAAGGAGAAATGAAAATGGAATTGAAAGGTAAAGCATATCTCCGTAGGAAATTAGACGGATATCGCAGTGGAGTCCAAATGCGATATAAGTATTATTCTATGGAAAAAAAAGATAATACAGACGGAGTTACTATTCCTGCACAAATTAGAGATAAATATAAAGCTGTTCTTGGTTGGACAACAAAAGCTGTAGACAGCCTAGCCGATAGATTGATTTTTAGAGAATTTGCAAACGACGTATTCAATGCTAATGAAATTTTCCAGTACAACAATCCGGATATCTTTTTCGACTCAGCAATTCTATCTGCATTGATTGGTTCGTGCTGCTTCGTATACATTTCCAAAGACGAAGAGGGCATGCCTAGATTACAAGTGATTGAGTCAAGCAACGCAACAGGGATTTTAGATCCAATTACTAATTTGCTAACAGAAGGCTACGCAGTTCTTAAACGAGATGACTATGATAAGCCGTTACTAGAAGCATATTTCACTCAAAACGAGACAATCTTTTATCCGAAAGGAGAAGAGCCATACTCGATTGAGAATACAACTGGTATTCCATTGTTAGTACCTATTATCCATAGACCAGATGCCAGCAGACCGTTTGGACGTTCTCGCATTACTAAATCTGGAATTTCATATCAAAAAACAGCGCAGAGAACAATCGAGCGTTCGGAGATTACTGCAGAGTTCTATTCGTTTCCTCAGAAGTACGCATTAGGTGTTAGCCAAGATGCAGAATCGGTAGAAAGTCTAAGAGCAACTATTTCAAGCTTTATTATGTTTACAAAGGATGATGACGGTGATAAACCGTCTGTTGGGCAATTCACTACTGCAAGCATGACACCTTTCGTTGAACAACTGAAAATGGCAGCGGCAGGATTTGCTGGTGAAACAGGATTGACTCTTGATGACTTAGGATTCGTTTCTGACAATCCATCTAGCGTTGAGGCTATTAAAGCCAGCCATGAAAACTTGAGACTTGCAGGGAAAGCTGCACAACGTTCTCTAGGTTCAGGATTCTTAAACGTTGCTTATGTAGCTGTGTGTTTACGTGATGATTTCAGATTTATGCGTAAGGAATTCTCAAAAACTGTAGTTAAATGGGAGCCACTATTCGAAGCGGATGCATCTACATTAACAATGCTCGGAGATGGAGCGATTAAGTTAAACCAAGTTCTCCCAGGATATATCACAGCAGAAACTATTCGCGATTTAACAGGAATTAGAGGAGCTGATGTGGATGGATGATATCGTTCCAGAACTTCTTGAGAAAATAAAATCTGATTTTTTTGAACAGGCTGAAAAGAGCGCAGAATTAGAAAAATTACTACTTCTAGCGAGAAGTGGAAAAGCTAACTTTATAGACGCTCACGAATTTGCGACTAAATTAGGGCAGATTCTTTCTGAAGCACTTCAAAATAATATTAGTGGATTAATTCTTCCGGATGGTAAAATGCATTTTAACATTGCTAGTCGTATTTTGAACGAAACGCTAGGGACCAATCATAAGATGGTAAGCACATACGCTAAGCAGGTTCAAGAGATTTTAAACAAAGAGGCTGGTATTGGTTTGAAATCCATCCAGGCTCCAATAAACCAAGAAAGAATTAACGGACTAGTAAATCGATTGTCATACGAGGAAAAGTTCGAAGATGTATCGTGGATTCTTAAAGAGCCTATCGTTAACTTCAACCAAAATGTCGTTGATAATCACATCAAAGTAAATGCAGATTTCCATTTTAAATCGGGATTAAAGCCAAAGATTGTTCGGACAACTGACGGTAATTGTTGTGCTTGGTGTAGCAAACTAGCCGGTATTTACATTTATCCAGATGTTAGCAAGGATGTGTTCAGACGGCATGCTAGATGCACTTGTACAGTAGATTATCATCCAGGGGACGGAAAAAAACAAAATGTATGGAGTAAAAAATGGAGTAATGTAGAACCAAAAGAACAAAATACAAAAGCAATCAGAACAACCAAACATTATATAAGTGTAAGAGAAGAATGGCTGAAAAACTACAAAGAAGCTAAATTTAATGATTTATTGTTCTGGAATGTAGACGGGAAAAAGTTAAAGGTTGATGATAAGCACGTTGTTCTTGATTATTCTGAGAAAGAAAAAGAAGTAGGAAAGTGGATGGCACATACTTTTGGAGTTCATGTGCAGATGGTGCCAAGAGTGAATTACCCAGAGCGAGTTAATACGCCTGATTATCTTATTAATGATAAGAAATTTGATTTGAAGGAAATAACTGGGAATAGTAAAGGCACAATAGATCAGAATTGTAGAAAAGCTAAAAAACAATCGAAAAATATTATATTTGATATAACAAATTCGTTGTTATCAGACGAGGAAGTTTTAAAACAACTGGATATGATTTACAGAAGGGGCATAAGAGGTATAAATATATCTGTTATAAAAAGAGGGAATTTAGTTGTAGATGTATTAAAAAAG
>JUUF01000069.1 GCA_001058355.1 Carnobacterium maltaromaticum | reverse complement strand
GACCACGGTAAAACAACATTAACTGCTGCTATTACAACTGTATTAGCTAAGAAAGGTTTCGCGCAAGCTCAAGATTACGGTTCAATCGATAAAGCTCCAGAAGAACGCGAACGTGGTATCACAATCAACACAGCTCACGTTGAGTACGAAACTGACACTCGTCACTACGCTCACGTTGACTGCCCAGGACACGCGGACTACGTTAAAAACATGATCACTGGTGCTGCTCAAATGGACGGTGCTATCTTAGTAGTATCTGCAGCTGACGGCCCAATGCCACAAACACGTGAACACATCTTATTATCACGTCAAGTAGGTGTTCCTTACATCGTTGTATTCTTAAACAAAGTTGACATGGTTGACGATGAAGAATTATTAGAATTAGTAGAAATGGAAGTTCGTGACTTATTATCAGAATACGATTTCCCAGGCGATGACACTCCAGTTGTTGCAGGTTCTGCTTTACGCGCTTTAGAAGGCGACGCTTCATACGAAGAAAAAATCTTAGAATTAATGGCTGCAGTTGATGAATACATCCCAACTCCAGAACGTGACGTTGACAAACCATTCATGATGCCAGTCGAAGACGTGTTCTCAATCACAGGTCGTGGTACTGTTGCTACAGGTCGTGTTGAACGTGGACAAGTTCGTGTTGGTGACGAAGTTGAAATCGTTGGTATTTCAGAAGAAACTTCTAAAACAACTGTTACAGGTGTTGAAATGTTCCGTAAATTGTTAGACTATGCTGAAGCAGGGGATAACATTGGTACATTATTACGTGGTGTTACACGTGACAACATCGAACGTGGACAAGTTCTTGCTAAACCAGGAACAATCACTCCACATACTAAATTCAAAGCTGAAGTTTACGTATTAACTAAAGAAGAAGGTGGACGTCATACTCCATTCTTCACTAACTACCGTCCTCAATTCTACTTCCGTACAACAGACATCACTGGTGTTTGCTTGTTACCAGAAGGCGTTGAAATGGTAATGCCTGGTGACAACGTAACTATGGAAGTTGAATTAATTCACCCAGTTGCTATCGAAAACGGTACTAAATTCTCTATCCGTGAAGGTGGACGTACAGTAGGTGCTGGTTCAGTAGCTTCTATCGAAAAATAATTTTTCTTAAAATTGATTTTCAAGACTATCCAATTTTGGATAGTCTTTTTTTATTAAAATTTTTTAAATTGAAATGTCAGACAATTGAAAGCGAAAAACAAAAAACAAAGTAAAATACCAAAAACGTTGATATAACAACGTTCGTAAAGGGTTTAAAACAAAATGGAACACACGGGCGCGTGTGCATAAATAAATGTTGTCAAATCAACGGTTTTCGCTTGCAATCAAAAAAAGAATCTTGTATACTATTAAAAGTGCCGCAGAGGAATGTAAATTCTAAAGCAGCATACCCCCTCTTAAAATAAGAAGGGGAGCTATGAAACGAGAGGTTGCGACACGCCCGGACGCTTTGCCACGAAAGGGTCAAGTCGGAAATTCGCGTGGAGCTAGTCTTATGACAACATTAGACGAAGGAGGAAAGACAATGGCAAAACAAAAAATCCGTATCCGTTTGAAAGCTTACGAACACCGTGCGCTTGATCAATCAGCGGAAAAAATCGTAGAAACAGCAAAAAGAACTGGTGCTAGCGTAGCTGGTCCAATTCCATTGCCAACAGAAAGATCGCTTTACACAGTTATTCGTGCGACTCACAAATATAAAGATTCTCGCGAACAATTTGAAATGCGTACACACAAGCGTTTGATCGACATCGTTAATCCAACGCCAAAAACTGTTGATGCCTTAATGAAGCTTGATTTACCAAGCGGCGTTGACATCGAAATCAAATTATAATAAATAGAAAAATGGAGGTGTAACCATGACCAAAGGAATCTTAGGCAAAAAAGTAGGGATGACTCAATACTTTACAGAAGCAGGTGAACTTATTCCTGTAACAGTAGTTGAAGTAACTCCAAACGTTGTTCTTCAATTAAAAACAATCGAAAACGACGGTTACGAAGCTGTTCAATTAGGTTTCGACGACTTACGTGAAGTTTTATCAAATCGCCCTGCTAAAGGTCATGTAGCAAAAGCAAATGCTACTCCTAAGCGCTTCATTCGTGAATTCAACAATGTCGAGCTTAGCGAGTACGAAGTAGGACAAGAAATTACAGTTGATGTATTCAAAGCAGGAGACATCGTTGACGTAACAGGTACATCTAAAGGGAAAGGTTTCCAAGGTGCTATCAAACGTCATGGACAATCTCGCGGACCAATGGCTCACGGTTCTCGTTACCACCGTCGTCCTGGTTCAATGGGTGGAGCATCATTCCCATCACGCGTTTTCAAAGGTAAAGCATTACCTGGACAAATGGGTGGCGACCGTATCACTATTCAAAACTTAGAAGTAGTGAAAGTTGATGCAGAACGCAATGTAATCTTAATCAAAGGTAACGTACCTGGATCTAAGAAATCATTAGTAGAAATTAAAACAGCAATTAAATCTAAATAATAAATAGGGAAGGAGGAACGAGAGAATGACAAAAGTTACATTATTTAAACAAGATGGAACAACAAACGGAGAAATCGAATTAAACTCAGAAATCTTCGGAATTGAACCAAACGAAAATGTAGTATTCGACGCAGTAATCATGCAACGCGCTTCATTACGTCAAGGAACACACGCTGTTAAAAACCGTAGTGCAGTAAGCGGAGGCGGCCGTAAACCATGGCGCCAAAAAGGAACTGGTCGTGCTCGTCAAGGATCAATCCGTTCACCACAATGGCGTGGCGGAGGTATTGTATTCGGACCAACACCTCGTTCATATAGTTACAAATTACCTAAAAAAGTACGTCGCTTAGCGATTAAATCAGTATTATCACAAAAAGTATTGGATAACAAGCTTGTTGTAGTGGAAGCATTACAATTTGACGCACCAAAAACAAAAGAGTTTGCACAAGTATTGTCTAACTTAAACGTTGATACAAAAGTGTTAGTAGTTGTAGAATCTTCAAACGATTTCGCATTATTAGCAGCTCGTAACATTCCAAACGTAACAATCGTTGACGAAACAGATGTTACAGTATTAGACGTTGTAAACAACGACAAATTATTATTCACAAAAGCAGCTCTTTCTAAAGTAGAGGAGGGACTTCAATAATGGATGCACGTGACGTAATCAAACGCCCTATCATTACTGAAGCTTCAATGCTTGCTACTGACGAAAAGAAATACACTTTTGAAGTTGATGTACGTGCTAACAAAATTCAAGTACGTCAAGCCGTAGAAGAAATTTTTGGTGTTAAAGTTGAAAAAGTTAACATCTTAAATGTACGTGCTAAATTCAAACGTGTTGGCCGCTACGGTGGTTACACTAACAAACGTCGTAAAGCAATTGTGAAGCTTACAAAAGATTCAAAAGATATTCAATTATTCGCTGAAGAAGCTTAATCTTCAGAAAGAAAAAACTACTATAATAATAGGAGGAAATAGACGTGGCGATTAAAAAATATAATCCAACCTCAAACGGCCGTCGTAATATGACAGGTTATGACTTCAGCGAAATCACAAAGTCAACACCAGAAAAAACTTTGTTGGAATCATCAAAAAACAACGCTGGTCGTAACAGCCAAGGTAAAATCACTGTACGTCACCAAGGTGGCGGACACAAACGTGCTTACCGTGTGATCGACTTCAAACGTAACAAAGATAACGTTGAAGGTGTAGTTCACTCAATCGAGTACGATCCAAACCGTACAGCAAACATTGCATTAATTCACTATGTAGATGGTGTTAAAGCATATATCATTGCTCCAAAAGGTTTACAAGTAGGACAACGTATCGAATCAGGAGAACATGCTGATATTAAAGTAGGTAATGCTTTACCATTAGCAAACATCCCAGTTGGTACTGTAATCCACAACATTGAAACAAAACCAGGCAAAGGTGGACAATTAGTTCGTTCAGCTGGTACAAGTGCACAAGTACTTGGTCAAGAAGGTAAATACACTTTAGTTCGTTTGAACTCAGGTGAAGTTCGTATGATTCTTTCAACTTGCCGTGCAACAATCGGTACTGTTGGTAACGAACAACACGAATTAATTAACTTCGGTAAAGCAGGACGTTCTCGTTGGAAACGTAAACGCCCAACAGTTCGTGGTTCTGTAATGAACCCTAACGATCACCCACACGGTGGTGGTGAAGGTCGCGCTCCTATCGGACGTCCAACACCTGTATCTCCATGGGGTAAACCAGCTCTTGGATACAAAACTCGTAGCAAGAAAGCTCGTTCTAACAAGCTTATTGTTCGTGGTCGTAAAAAATAATTAACTAGATAACAAATCTGATTCTATTAAAATTCTGGAAGGAGGATTTCCGTAATGGGTCGTAGTTTGAAAAAAGGACCTTTCGTCGATGATCATTTGATGAAAAAGGTTGAAGCTGCTCAAGGTAGCGACAAAAAAGTTGTGATCAAAACTTGGTCACGTCGTTCAACAATTTTCCCAAACTTTGTTGGACAAACAATTGCTGTATATGACGGCAGAAAACATGTTCCAGTATATATTCAAGAAGACATGGTAGGTCACAAATTAGGTGAATTCGCACCAACAAGAACTTACCGTGGTCACGTGAATGACGATAAGAAATCTAAACGCAAATAACGAGGGGAGGACTTGAAAAATGTCAGAACAAATCACATCTGCAAAAGCAGTTGCTAAAACAGTTCGTATTGCACCTCGTAAAGCTCGTCTTGTTGTCGATCTAATTAGAGGTAAAAAAATCGGTGACGCAATTTCAATCTTGAAATTTACACCACGTTCTGCATCACCAATCGTAGAAAAAGTTTTAATGTCTGCAATTGCTAACGCTGAACACAATTTCGACTTAGATGTTGAAAACTTATATGTAAGTGAAGCTTACGTGAACGAAGGACCAACTATGAAACGTTTCCGTCCACGTGCTAAAGGTTCAGCTTCACAAATCTTAAAACGCACAAGCCACATCACTGTAGTGGTATCAGAGAAGAAGGAGGGATAATCAGTGGGTCAAAAAATTCATCCATTAGGAATGCGTGTCGGAATCATCCGTGACTGGGATTCAAAATGGTACGCAGAAAAAGATTTCGCAGAATTCTTACATGAAGATTTAAAAATCCGTGATTATATCCGTAAACAATTAAACGAAGCTAGCGTTTCAACAATTGAAATTGAACGTGCTGCTAATCGTGTTAATGTTTCAATCCACACAGCTAAACCAGGTATGGTAATTGGTAAAGGTGGATCTGAAGTAGATAAATTACGTACAAACTTAAACAAACTAACAGGTAAACGAGTTCACATCAACATTGTTGAAATCAAAAAACCTGATTTAGATGCTAAATTAGTTGCTGAAGGAATCGCTCGCGACTTAGAACGTCGTATCGCTTTCCGTCGTGCACAAAAACAAGCTATCCAACGTACAATGCGCGCTGGTGCTAAAGGAATCAAAACAATGGTATCAGGTCGTTTAAACGGTGCCGATATCGCTCGTTCTGAAAGCTATTCAGAAGGAACTGTTCCATTGCATACATTACGTGCGGACATTGACTACGCATGGGAAGAAGCAGATACAACATACGGTAAATTAGGTGTTAAAACTTGGATCTACCGCGATGAAGTATTACCAACAAGAAAGAACAAAAACTCTGAGAAAGGAGGGAAATAATCATGTTAGTACCTAAACGTGTAAAACACCGTCGTGAGTTCCGTGGAAAAATGCGCGGGGAAGCTAAAGGTGGTAAAGAAGTAGTATTCGGTACATACGGTTTACAAGCAACAGAATCTCACTGGATTACAAACCGTCAAATCGAAGCAGCACGTATCGCTATGACACGTTACATGAAACGTGGTGGGAAAGTATGGATTAAAATTTTCCCTCACAAATCATACACAGCTAAAGCTATCGGGGTTCGTATGGGTTCTGGTAAAGGGGCGCCTGAAGGATGGGTTGCACCAGTTAAACGCGGTAAAGTGATGTTCGAAATCGCTGGCGTATCAGAAGAAGTAGCACGCGAAGCTTTACGTTTGGCATCACACAAATTGCCAGTTAAAACAAAATTTGTGAAACGCGAAGAAAATGGTGGTGAATCGAATGAAGGTTAATGAACTTAAGAAAGAACTTAAAGGGTTATCCACTGCTGAACTTGTTGAAAAAGAAAATGAATTAAAACAAGAACTATTCAACTTACGATTCCAACTTGCTACTGGGCAATTAGAAGGTACAGCACGCATTCGTGAAGTACGTAAACAAATTGCGCGTATCAAGACTGCATTGCGTCAAGAAGAATTGCAAAAATAATCATCAGCAAAGGAGGCAATGAACATGACTGTAGAACGTAACCAACGTAAAGTATATCAAGGACGCGTTGTTTCAGATAAGATGGACAAAACGTTAGTAGTTGCAATCGAAACTTACAAACGTCACTCAACTTACGGTAAACGTGTTAAATATACGAAAAAATTTGTAGCTCATGATGAAAATAACTCAGCAAAAGTTGGGGACATTGTTAAGATTATGGAAACTCGTCCATTGTCAAAAACAAAACGTTTCCGCTTAGTTGAAATTGTTGAAGAAGCAGTAATTATTTAATTTCAAATTGTGTATACATTTGAAAGGAGGAACCAATAGTGATTCAAACAGAAACTCGACTAAAAGTGGCTGACAACTCAGGCGCTCGTGAAGTGTTAACAATTAGAGTTCTAGGCGGATCTGGCCGCAAAACAGCTAATATCGGTGACGTAATCGTTGCATCCGTTAAACAAGCAACACCAGGTGGAGTTGTTAAAAAAGGGGATGTCGTTAAAGCTGTAATCGTTCGTACTAAATCAGGTGCACGTCGTAAAGACGGTTCATACATTAAGTTCGACGAAAATGCATGTGTAATCATTCGTGATGACAAGAGCCCTCGTGGAACACGTATCTTTGGACCAGTTGCACGTGAATTACGTGACAACAACTACATGAAGATCGTTTCATTAGCTCCAGAAGTATTATAATTCTCATCAAAATCGAAGGAGGTGTAACACATGCACGTAAAAACTGGTGATATCGTAAAAGTAATCTCAGGTAAAGACAAAGGTAAAGAAGGAAAAATCTTAAAGAGCTTTCCTAAAAAAGACCGTGTAATCGTTGAAGGTGTTAACATTGTTAAGAAACATCAAAAACCATCTCAAGCGAACCAAACAGGGGGAATCGTTGAAGTGGAAGCTCCAATTCATGTTTCAAACGTAATGTTCGTAGACCCAACTACAGGTAAAGCAACTCGTACAGGCTTTAAAGTAGAAAACGGTGAAAAGGTACGCGTACCTAAAGGTCGTAACAAAGCATAATTCAGTAATTTGAGGAAGGAGGACCATCCTGCATGAATCGCTTAAATGCAAAATACAAAAACGAAGTAGTACCTTCATTAATTGAAAAATTTAACTACAAATCAGTTATGGAAGTACCAAAAGTAGAAAAAATCGTTATTAATATGGGTGTTGGTGATGCAACATCTAACGCTAAAAACTTAGAAAAAGCAGTTGAAGAGTTAACATTAATCTCTGGTCAAAAACCAGTTGTAACAACTGCGAAGAAATCAATCGCTGGTTTCCGTTTACGTGAAGGTATGCCAATCGGAACTAAAGTTACTTTACGTGGTGAACGTATGTATGACTTCTTAGACAAGTTAGTAACAGTTTCATTACCTCGTGTACGTGACTTCCGTGGGATTTCTAAAAAATCTTTTGACGGACGCGGTAACTACACATTAGGTGTTAAAGAACAATTAATCTTCCCAGAAATTGACTACGATCGCGTAGACAAAGTTCGTGGTATGGATATTGTTATCGTAACAACAGCTAATACAGACGAAGAAGCAAAAGAATTATTAACTCAACTTGGAATGCCTTTCCAAAAATAAAAATAAAACTCACAGGAGGCGAGTAGTTTGGCTAAAAAATCAATGATCGCAAAGAACAAACGTCCAAAAAAATATTCAACTCAAGAATATACTCGTTGTGAACGTTGTGGTCGACCACATTCAGTTTATCGTAAATTCAAACTTTGCCGTATTTGTTTACGTGAGCTTGCCTATAAAGGGCAAATCCCAGGAATGAAGAAAGCAAGTTGGTAATCATTACTACTTGATAAAGGAGGTACTCATTAATGGTTATGACAGATCCAATCGCGGATTTCTTAACTCGTATTCGTAACGCGAACATGGTTCGTCACGAATCACTAGAAGTTCCGTCATCAAACATGAAAGTTGCTATTGCGAACATCTTAAAATCTGAAGGTTTCATTAAAGACTTCTCAGTTGAAGAAGATGGTAAACAAGGCATCATGAAAGTGTTCTTGAAATATGGAAAAAATAACGAACGTGTAATTACAGGATTGAAACGTATTTCTAAACCTGGTTTACGTGTTTATGCTAAAACAGGTGAAGTTCCTAAAGTATTAAACGGTTTAGGAATCGCTATTGTATCAACATCTGAAGGTGTTATTACAGACAAAGAAGCAAGAGCTAAAAACGTAGGTGGAGAAATTCTAGCATACGTTTGGTAATCTAGAAATTAAGGAGGTGCAGCCAAGTGAGCCGTATCGGTAATAAACCAGTCGTTATTCCAGCTGGAGTAACAGTAGACGTTAAGGACAATACAGTAACAGTTAAAGGTCCTAAAGGTGAATTAAGTTATACATTTAACCAAAACATTTCTTTAGAACAACGCGAAGGTGAAGTAGTATTCTCTCGTCCAGATGATTCAAAAGAAAACAAAACAATCCACGGAACAACTCGCGCAGTTTTCAACAACATGGTAGTTGGTGTTACTGAAGGATTCCAAAAAGAATTGGAATTAATCGGGGTTGGGTATCGTGCTCAATTACAAGGTAAAAAACTTGTATTAAACGTTGGATATTCTCATCCAGTGGAGTTCACTCCAGAAGAAGGAGTAGAAATCGAAGTTCCTTCTAATACAAAAGTAATCGTTAAAGGTTATGACAAACAAAAAGTTGGCGAATTAGCTGCTAACATTCGTGGCGTACGTCCTCCAGAACCTTACAAAGGTAAAGGAATTCGTTACGTTGATGAATTTGTACGTCGTAAAGAAGGTAAAACAGGTAAATAATTTTAGTGATTATTTACCTTTTGTTGCGCTTATCGCAGCATGATTAATTAATAAGAGGTGAAAATTGTGATTACAAAACCAGACAAAAATAAAGTGCGTCAAACTCGTCACGCACGTGTTCGTCGTAAAATCTCTGGTACTGCTGAGTGCCCACGCTTGAACGTTTTTCGTTCTAACAAAAACATCTACGCTCAATTAATTGATGACGTAGCGGGTGTGACGCTAGCAAGTGCCTCTACTTTAGATACTAATGTAGAAAACGGAACAAAAACTGAGGAAGCTTCTGCTGTAGGTAAATTAATTGCAGAACGCGGACTTGAAAAAAATATTAAAGAAGTAGTCTTTGACCGTGGTGGATACTTATACCATGGACGTGTAAAAGCTTTAGCTGAAGCTGCACGTGAAAATGGACTAGTATTCTAGGAAAAGGAGGATCCACATTTCATGGTTAATATTGATGCAAGAAACTTAGAATTAGAAGATCGTGTTGTTGCGATTAACCGCGTTACAAAAGTTGTAAAAGGTGGACGTCGTTTACGTTTTGCTGCTTTAGTAGTTGTCGGTGACCATAATGGACATGTTGGTTTCGGTACTGGTAAAGCTCAAGAAGTACCAGAAGCTATTCGTAAAGCTATTGAAGATGCTAAGAAAAACCTTATTGAAGTTCCAACTAGTGGTTCTACAATTCCTCACGAAGTTATCGGTCGCTTCTGCGGTGGTAACGTATTGTTAAAACCAGCTCAAGCCGGTTCAGGAATTGCAGCAGGTGGACCAGTTCGTGCCGTTGTTGAATTAGCAGGTATTTCAGACGTAACTTCAAAATCTTTAGGTTCAAACACACCAGTTAACATGGTTCGTGCTACAATCGAAGGATTAAAACAATTAAAACGTGTTGAAGATGTTGCTGCATTACGTGGCAAATCAGTTGAAGAACTTTTAGGATAAGGAGGACATTAAAATGGCAGAATTAAAGATTACTTTAAAGAAAAGCTTGATTGGACGTCCTCAAAACCAAATCGATACTTGTAAAGCATTAGGCTTAACAAAAATTCGTTCAACAGTTGTTAAACCAGCTAACGTAGCTATCAAAGGCATGGTTAACACAGTTTCACATTTAGTGGATGTTGAGGAAGTTTAATTTAAAACTTATAAGAGGAGGTGCCCGGAACATGAAACTTCATGAATTACAACCAGCTGAAGGTTCTCGTAAAGAACGTAACCGTGTTGGTAGAGGTCAAGGTTCAGGAAATGGTAAAACTGCTGGACGCGGAAGCAAAGGACAAAAAGCTCGTTCAGGCGGTGGCGTTAGATTAGGATTCGAAGGTGGACAAACTCCATTATTCCGTCGTATTCCAAAACGTGGTTTCCAAAATATTAATCGTAAAGAATATGCAGTTGTAAATCTTGGAACATTAAATCGTTTTGAAGATGGTCAAGAAGTAACTGCGGCTGTACTAGTTGAGGCTGGTATCGTTAAAAACGAAAAAGACGGTATCAAAGTGTTAGCTAATGGTAAACTTGAACGCAAGTTAACTGTAAAAGCAAATAAATTCTCGCAAGCAGCAAAAGAAGCTATTGAAGCTGCAGGTGGAACTGTAGAGGTGATCTAATGTTCACTCTACTAAAGAATGCTGTTCAAATGAAAGATATTAGAAAACGTCTGTTATTCACATTGTCGATTCTAATTATCTTTCGTATTGGATCACAAGTTACTGTTCCTGGTGTAAACGCTGGAGCAATTCAGACATTTGCAACAACAGGGATTTTTGGATTGTTAAATACATTTAGTGGTGGGGCTTTATCAAACTTCTCATTGTTCTCAATGGGGGTTTCGCCTTATATCACCGCATCCATTGTTGTCCAATTGTTACAAATGGATATTCTACCAACGTTCGTTGAGTGGTCTAAACAAGGGGAAGTTGGTCGTCGTAAATTAAATTCGGCAACTCGTTATTTAACAATTGTGATTGGATTTTTCCAAGCATATGCAATTTCTTTTGGATTTAATGTTTGGTCGAACTATGGGTTAATTAAAAACCCAGGGGTCAAAACATTCTTAATGATTGCACTTGTGTTAACAGCTGGTTCCATGTTCCTAACATGGTTGGGAGATATGATTACCGTTAAGGGGATTGGTAACGGGGTTTCCGTTCTAATCTTCGCAGGTATTGTAGCAAGAATGCCACATGATATTTTTGAATTCTATGTAAATCAAATTCAAGGTCGTACAGACACTGATTTTTATCGTGCAGTAGGATTCACAGTTGCATTAGTTGTAGCGATTGTTTTAGTCGTTATGTTAGTAGTATATATTGAACAAGCGCAACGTCGCTTGCCAATCTCATATTCAAAACGTGCAACTGGTTCAAGTGAAACATCTTGGTTACCTTTAAAAATCAACTCTGCAGGGGTAATTCCGGTTATCTTTGCTAGTTCATTTATGACATTGCCATCAACTATTTTAAGTTTGTATGCAAAAGATCATAGTGAATCTGGCTGGTACCAACTTGCCACAAACATTTTTGATTTTTCAAAACCTGCTGGTGCAACATTATACACAGTGTTAATTGTTGTATTTACATTTTTCTATGCTTTCGTACAAGTAAACCCTGAGAAAGTAGCAGAAAACTTACAAAAATCAAGCGGATATATTTTAAGTGTCCGTCCGGGTAAAGATACAGAACAATTCGTTTCAGGTACTTTACTACGATTGAGTACAGTTGGTGCTCTTTATCTTGGTGGTATCTCAATCCTTCCAATGGTAGCTTCAGCATTATGGAACTTACCACGTGGATTGATGCTTGGTGGTACAAACCTTCTAATCGTTGTTGGGGTAGCGTTAGAGTTAAGTCGACAAATTGAAGGACGTACAATTAAACGTAAGTATAAAGGATTTATTGAGGAATAATGGAAGAAATTGACAAGATGCAGCAATGCGTTTTGTCAGTTCTTCAGTTATGATTCTAGGAGGCAACTATGAACATTATCTTAATGGGTCTACCTGGTGCAGGTAAAGGTACTCAAGCAGAAAAAATCGTTGCTACATACGGAATTCCACATATTTCAACAGGAGATATGTTCCGTGCTGCTATGCAACAAGAAACTGAATTAGGTCTTAAAGCTAAATCATTCATGGATAAAGGCGAATTAGTACCTGATGAAGTAACAAACGGCATTGTAAAGGAACGTTTACAACAAGCCGATACAGAAAAAGGATTCTTATTGGACGGTTTCCCACGTACTCAAGCACAAGCGGAAGCACTTGATAAAATCTTAGCGGAATTAAACCGCTCAATCGATGCAGTAATTAACATCGAAGTGAACCCAGAAATCTTAATGCAACGTCTAACAGGAAGAATTATTTGTCGTAACTGTGGTGCAACTTACCACAAAACAAATAATCCACCTAAAGTAGAAGGTACATGTGATCGTTGTGGTTCTCATGATTTCTATCAACGTGAAGACGACAAACCTGAAACAGTGGAAAATCGAATTCAAATTAACATTGAACAATCAAAACCAATCTTAAACTACTATAATGCAAAAGGCTTATTACGTAATGTTGATGGAGAAAGCGGCATTGACAATCTCTTCAAAACAATTCAATCAATTATGGGCGAACCTCGCTAGGAACTGCCTGTTATCTTGCAATTATGGTAGCTAAAATGGTATACTTAGAAAGTTAGATAACGGTAGAAGTCCGTCAAATAATCCGTAAAAACTTTTTACAAGTAAGGAGGATGAGACATGGCAAAGGAAGACGTAATTGAAATTGAAGGTATTGTTAATGAAACATTACCGAATGCGATGTTCAAGGTCGAACTTGAAAACGGTCATGAGGTTTTAGCGCATGTATCTGGAAAAATCCGGATGCACTACATTAAAATTTTACCGGGCGATAAAGTAACGGTTGAATTATCACCGTATGATTTAACGCGCGGAAGAATCACGTATCGCTTTAAATAATGGACTCCGTTAATGAAATAGAGGAGGGAACTTAAATGAAAGTTAGAGCATCAGTAAAACCAATTTGCGAAAAATGTAAAGTAATTAAACGCAATGGTAAAGTTATGGTGATTTGTCAAAATCCCAAACATAAACAACGTCAAGGATAATATATAAGGAGGTACTCATTAGTATGGCTCGTATTGCAGGTGTGGATATTCCACGTGAAAAACGTGTTGTTATTTCTTTAACCTATATTTACGGTATCGGTATTACTACTTCAAAACAAATCTTAGCAGCTGCTAACGTTAGTGAAGATACTCGTGTTCGCGATTTATCGAACGATGAGTTAGACCGTATCCGTGCTGAAGTGGATAAACTAAAAATTGAAGGTGACTTACGTCGTGAAGTGAACTTAAACATCAAACGCTTGATGGAAATTGGTTCATACCGTGGAGTTCGCCACCGTCGTGGTTTACCAGTTCGTGGTCAAAACACAAAAAATAATGCTCGTACTCGTAAAGGCCCAGCTAAGGCCATTGCAGGTAAGAAAAAATAATTTAGAGAAGAAGGAGGTTAATTCTTCATGGCAAAGAAAGTTGTACGCAAACGCCGCGTGAAAAAGAATATTGAATCTGGTGTAGCACACATCCGTTCAACATTTAATAATACAATTGTTATGATTACAGACGTTCATGGTAATGCTATTTCATGGTCTTCTGCAGGTGCTTTAGGATTTAAAGGTTCTAAAAAATCAACACCATTTGCTGCTCAAATGGCTGCTGAATCTGCTGCAAAAGGTTCAATGGAGCATGGAATGAAAACTGTAGAAGTTTCTGTTAAAGGTCCTGGTTCAGGTCGTGAAGCTGCTATTCGTTCATTACAAGCTACTGGATTAGAAGTGACAGCAATTCGTGACGTAACACCAATCCCTCATAATGGATGTCGTCCTCCAAAACGCCGTCGTGTGTAATGGATTGTTATTGTTGAATTTTGTCGGGCAATCGCACATTGAACGTACGTTTTGAAAGGGGTAAAAAACATGATCGAAATTGAAAAACCAAAAATTGAAACGATCGAAATCAGCGAAGATGCAAAGTTTGGTAAATTCGTTGTTGAGCCACTTGAACGCGGTTATGGTACTACCTTAGGGAACTCATTACGCCGAATCTTATTATCGTCACTCCCTGGTACTGCAGTAACAGATATCCAAATGGATGGCGTTTTACATGAATTTTCAACAATAGATGGCGTGGTTGAAGACGTAGCTGCAATCATTTTAAACATTAAAAAAATTGCATTGAAGTCTTTCACTGAAGATGAAAATAAAGTATTAGAAATTGATGTTAAAGGTCCAGCGGTAGTAACTGCGGGCGATATCAAACATGATAGCGACATTCAAGTTCTAAACCCTGATTTATATATCTGTACAGTAGCTGAAGGATATCACTTCCATGTTCGTATGAATGCTAAAAATGGTCGTGGATATGTTCGCTCTGACTACAATAAATCTGATAATATGCCAATTGGTGTAATCCCAATTGATTCTATTTATACTCCGATTAGTAAAGTGAACTACCAAGTCGAAAACACTCGTATTGGTCAAAAAAATATTTATGATAAACTAACTCTTGATGTATGGACAGATGGTTCAATCGCTCCTCAAGATGCTGTTAGTTTAGCGGCTCGTATCTTAACTGAGCACTTAAATATCTTTGTTAATTTAACAAATGAAGCACATCCTATGGAAATTATGGTCGAAAAAGAAGAAACTCAAAAAGAACGTCTTCTTGAAATGACTATTGAAGAATTAGATTTATCAGTTCGTTCATATAACTGCTTAAAACGTGCTGGAATTAACACAGTACATGAATTAACAAGCAAGTCTGAAGCGGAAATGATCAAAGTTCGTAACTTAGGTCGTAAATCGCTTGAAGAAGTGAAACAAAAATTAATCGATTTAAATTTAGACTTACGTCGTGAAGACTAATAGAAACTCTTAAGAAGGAGGAATATTAAAAATGGCTTATCGTAAATTAGGACGTACAAGTTCACAACGTAAAGCGTTATTACGTGACTTGACAACTGACTTAATTATTAACGAACGTATCGTTACAACTGAAGCTCGTGCTAAAGAAATCCGTTCTACTGTAGAAAAAATGATTACTTTAGGTAAACGTGGAGACTTACATGCTCGCCGTCAAGCAGCTGCATTTGTACGTAACGAAGTAGCAGATGTTCGTGAAGAAGGCGAATCAATCGTTATTGAAACAGCGTTACAAAAATTATTTAATGATTTAGCATCACGTTACAGCGAACGTCAAGGTGGATACACTCGTATTCTTAAAACTGAACCTCGTCGTGGCGATGCTGCACCAATGGTTATCATTGAATTAGTTTAATAAACATTCAATCGAACACTTTTCGATGGTTGAAAAGAGCGTCATGATGGTAATAATCATCTTGCTTATAAGATGGAAAGTCTGGGGCTACTGAACAGGTAGCCTTATTCTTTCTCAGATTATTTAGTCTAGCTCGTTGTTTTCCCGCCGAAGCTTTTTGGCGGGAGAGCACTTCATCATGAAAAAGTGTGTTTTTTTATATATACATATTTTTGATACATACATAGGAAAAAGGAAAAGGGGTGTCCCCGTTGCAATCAACAATTATTGAGTTAAATAATATCCATTATCGTTATCACGAAGAGGATGAACGTGAAGCGTTGGCTGGAGTATCTTTAAAGGTAGAACGCGGTGAATGGTTAGCCATCATCGGGCATAATGGTTCTGGGAAATCAACATTAGCCAAAGTTATGAATGGACTTATCGAAGCAGGTAGCGGAGAAGTTCTGATTAATGGGGTTGTTTTAAATGACGAGACTGTATATGACGCTAGACGCGCAGTTGGAATGGTATTCCAAAATCCTGATAATCAATTTGTTGGGACAACGGTGGAGGATGACATTGCCTTCGGATTAGAAAATATCGGACTCCCTCGAGAAGAAATGTTAGAGCGTGTGACACGCGTTCTTGAAATGGTGAAAATGAGTGACTTCAGAACGAAGGAACCTGCACGACTATCAGGAGGTCAAAAGCAACGTGTGGCGATTGCTGGTGTAACCGCCCTAGAACCTTCTGTCATTATTCTTGACGAAGCCACTTCGATGCTAGATCCTAAAGGACGCATGGAAGTTATCGGCACGATTCAAAAATTACACAAAGAAAAAAATATTACGGTCATTTCGATTACACATGATTTAGATGAAGCAGCACAAGCAGACCGTATTGTGTTAATGGAACAAGGTCAAATTCAACAAATCGGAACTCCTGAAGAAATCTTCAAATTAGGTACGAAGCTTGTTGAAAAGGGACTCGATGTGCCGTTTGCAGAGAAATTAATCGAAGTACTTCGCGAAAAAGGGATGGAAGTTCCTGAAGCGTATCTTGATGAAGAAGGGTTGGTGGAATGGTTATGGACATCCGTTTTAACGAAGTAAATTTCGCATACCAAGCAAACACACCTTTTGAAACACGTGCTTTATTCGACGTAAACTTCAATATTCCATCAGGAAAGTACACGGCTATTATCGGACATACAGGCTCTGGGAAATCAACTATTTTACAACACTTAAACGCGTTACTGAAACCAACATCGGGTACGGTGGAACTTGGGGATCGCGTAGTAGATTCTGAAACGAGCAATAAAGACTTGAAACCACTGCGCCAAAAAGTCGGTATCGTATTCCAGTTTCCGGAATCACAACTCTTCGAAGAAACGGTTGAAAAAGATATTGCTTTTGGACCAAAGAACTTCGGAGCAAGTGAAGAAGAGGCGAATCAGCTAGCCAAAGAAACACTAAAAATTGTGGGACTTCCTGAAGAGGTTTTACATAAGTCGCCATTCGATTTATCTGGAGGACAAATGCGACGTGTAGCGATTGCTGGCGTGTTAGCGATGCAACCAGAAGTCTTAGTCTTAGACGAACCGACAGCAGGATTAGATCCTAAAGGTCGCTTTGAGATGATGGAGATGTTTGCGCAACTCCAACGCGAAAAAGGCATTACAATCGTCCTTGTAACACACCAAATGAATGATGTTAGCGATTATGCGGATTACGTGATTGTGTGTGAAAAGGGAACGGTGGTAAAAACAGGAACACCTGAAGAAGTATTTGCAGATGCTGCTTGGTTACAAGAAAAACAACTAGGCTTGCCTTCGACTGTTCAATTTGTCGAAAAGCTAAAAGCAAAAGGATTCCAAACAGACGCTCGTCCAATGAACTTGGAAGCTTTAGCAGACTTACTTGTTTCACATTCGAAAAACGGAGGTGACACAAGTGCTCGATAAACTTATTTTAGGTCGCTACTTACAAGGCGATTCATGGATTCATAAACTCGATCCAAGAACTAAATTAATTGGAACTTTTGCATTCGTGTTAGTCATCTTCTTAGCGAATAACTGGGTGACCTATGGCTTATTAATTGCTTATACGCTGATTGCATTACTCTTATCCAAGATTCCATTAGGGTTCTTCTGGAAAGGGATTAAACCGTTAATTTGGGTGATTCTATTTACAGTAGCACTCCAAATCTTGTTTACAAGCGGTGGAGACGTCTACTTCCAATGGGGATTCATTCAAGTAACATCTGAGGGGATTATTAATGCGGTATTCATCTTCTTACGATTCGTATTAATCATCTCGTTCTCAACGCTATTAACACTGACAACCGCACCACTACAATTAACGGATGCGATTGAAGCAGTGATGAAACCATTAGCGGTTGTGAAATTCCCAGTGCATGAAGTGGCGTTAATGTTATCTATTGCACTACGTTTTGTACCAACATTAATGGACGAAGCACAAAAAATTATGAACGCGCAACGAGCTCGTGGGGTTGATTTTGGAGAAGGAAATCTCTTCGAACAAATGAAGGCGATTATCCCAATCTTAATTCCGCTGTTTGTTAGTTCATTAAACCGTGCCGAAGACTTGGCAACAGCCATGGAAGCACGTGGATACCAAGGCGGAGACGGACGCAGTAAGTACCGTGTTCTAAACTATGAAATGCGTGATGCCATTGCGGGATTATCACTTGTGGCCGTAACGATTTTATTATTTGTATTAAAAGCATAAAAAAATAAGGAGCTTGACTTGTCAAGCTCTTTTTTGAAAGAAGGGAAAAGGATGCAGCGATATAAACTCGTCATTCAATATGATGGTACGCCGTATGTTGGATTTCAAGTGCAAGAGAATGGGAATAGCATTCAAGCAGAACTGAATAAAGCGCTGAAGAAGATGACAAAGGGCCAATATATTCCTGTTAGTGGCTCTGGTCGTACAGACTCTGGGGTGCATGCCAATGGACAAGTCGTTCATATCGACTATCCCAAAGCTATCGAAGCAGTATCTCTTGTTCGTGCGATGAATAGTTTATTACCGACGTCAATTCGGATTGTCTCGGCCGAGGCAGTGTCAGAAGACTTCCACGCGCGCTATAGTGTGACAGGGAAACGATACATCTATAAAGTAACGACTGCTGCTATACAGAGCCCGTTTCGTCGTCAGTATGAGCTGCATCACCCATTCAAAACGGATGTAGACCGCATCAACAAGGCTTTTGAAGCAGTGATTGGAGAACATGATTTTACAAGTTTTTGTTCGACAAAAAGCGATAAAGACTCCAAAGTTCGCGTTGTGACGAAAGCAGAAGTGAAGAGAAACGGTGATGAATTAATTTTCACTTTTGAGGGTAAAGGTTTCCTTTACAATATGGTTCGCATTTTAGTTGGAACGGCGCTTCAAATTGGAGACGGATTACGTGAAGTGGAAGAGATGAAGCAAATTCTAGAAGCGATAGATCGAAATGCGGCAGGACCAACAGCTCCTGCTCATGGTTTATACCTAGATGAAGTGTTTTATAAGAATTTCGACTAGAAATATGATAGGATGAAAGTAGTTATATTAAAAGGAGTGTCAATATGGTATTAAAAGATTTCGACAAAAACTTAGAAAAATACGCTAAATTATTAATCTCAACTGGGATTAACGTGCAACCAGGTCATACAGTGAATATTGTGATTGACGTAGACCAAGCACCTTTAGCTCGTTTATTAGTAAAAGAAGCATACGCACACGGAGCAAGCGAAGTAATCGTATCATGGGCAGACGATTTCGTAGGCCGTGAACGCTTATTACACGCTGCAGAAGACCGTATCACAAACGTTACAGAATACCGTGTAGCAGAGATGAACTACTTATTAGAGAAGAAAGCAAGCCGCTTAAACGTTCGCTCAGCAGATCCAGATGCATTTGCTGGAGTGTCAGCAGAACGTCTTCAAAAATCAACAAAAGCATTAAGCCTTGCATTAAAACCATTACGTACAGCAACACAAGCCAACAAAGTGAGCTGGACTGTAGCAGCAGCAGCTGGTAAAGAATGGGCGAAGAAAGTATTCCCTAATGCAGCAACTGAAGAAGAAGCAGTAGATTTATTATGGGATCAAATCTTCAAAACTTGCCGTGTTTATGCTGATGATCCAGTGGCAGCATGGAAAGAACACGAAGAAAAATTAGATGCGAAAGCTTCTATCTTAAACAAAGAACAATTCGTGAAATTACACTACACTGCACCAGGAACTGACTTAACCCTAGGAATGCCTAAAAACCATGTTTGGGAAAGTGCTGGAAGCTTGAACGCTCAAGGAGAACACTTCATCGCAAACATGCCAACAGAAGAAGTCTTCTCAGCTCCAGATTTCCGCGTAGCTGATGGATACGTATCAAGTACAAAACCATTAAGTTACAACGGAAACATTATCGAAGGCATTAAAGTGACTTTCAAAGACGGTCAAATCACAGAAGTATCTGCTGAAAAAGGCGACCAAGTAATGAAAGACTTAGTATTCGAAAACAATGGTGCTCGTGGATTAGGTGAAGTTGCGTTAGTAAGCGACCCATCACCAATCTCACAATCAGGAATTACATTCTTCAACACATTATTCGATGAAAATGCATCAAACCACTTAGCAATTGGTTCTGCTTATGCAACAAGCGTTAAAGGTGGAGAAAACTTCGAAACTGAAGAAGAATTAAGAGAAGCTGGATTAAACCGTGCTGATGTTCACGTGGACTTCATGATCGGTGGACCAGAAATGAACGTTGACGGTATCCGTGAAGACGGTACGGTTGTTCCAATCTTCCGCAACGGAGACTGGGCTATCTAGTTCAATGAATTAAAAAATATAAGGAACGAACTTTGAGAAGAGTTCGTTCCTTTTTTATTGTTCTATAAGAAAAACTAATACAACTATAAGAAAATTCAATTGGTAAAAACTTCACAAGGAGGGTACAATGAAAACAGAGGAATCCTTATAAAGTTCGTAATAATTCAATGAGTTCTAAGATGTTTTGCGAATATTTTTCGTTTGGACGATAAGCGACTCCGATAGGGAAGAATCCATTTTTATCCAACAGTGGAATCCAAATAAGATTGTCGTCTGGGTAAAATTCTTTATACTCTAAAGCCATGATGCAGACGGAGTTAAACGTTGCAAGACTGGCAAGGAGTACTTCCCAGTTATCGTCCACATAAACAATATTCGGTTCAAAGCCAAAATGTCTTGAGCGTTGATGTAATAACTTACCAAGCATAAAGTGTTTAGACAACGTGCTGAAACGTTCACCCTTTAAGTCTTCGAAGGTGACGGAGTCTCTGGTAGCCAATGGGTGTCCTTTTGGAACGACAAGACTTGCGTGATAACCTACGAAGTTTTGCTGAAATGGTTCAATCACAATGTCGGACTCAATCTTTGGAAAAGAGAGAACACCGAGGTCGATTTCTTCGTTTACAAGAGCGTTTTGAAGCTCACGCGAACCGCCTTGTACCATCGTTAAGTGAATCGAAGGATGAGACATCATAAAACGCGAGAACTCAGGCATTAATTTGATTGCAAAAAGTGTCGGTAGCCCAATTCGAATCGTTTCTTTTTGAGGCTGATTGAGATCATGAATTTGAGCCACAGTCCCTTCCATTAGAGAAATGATTTTCTTACCATTATCGTATAAGAGCTGTCCAGCTTCAGTCAGTCGAATACTATTGTTAGTTTGCTGAATAAAAAGCGGAGTATGTAATTCGGATTCTAATTTTTTAATGGTTTGAGAAAGGGTCGGTTGCGTAATGAATAAGCTACGAGCGGCATTGGAATATCCGCCATGGTCAACGATACTAATAAAGTAGTGTAGGTGTTTAATATCCATTGGGCATCTCCTATTCTTTTAAGTGAACTGTTACACAATAATTGTAACAAAGAATAAAGACGGAAACAATAAGGTTTTTAAAACATAAAGGAGGAATTACGATGAAAATTACAATTGCAGGTGCTGGCGCCATGGGAAGTCGCTTTGGGTTAATGCTCCATCAAGCAGGGCATGAAGTGCTTCTAGTGGATGGATGGAAAGATCATGTGGACGCCATCCAAAAAGAGGGGCTCAAGGCAAACTATAATGGAGAAGAAGTCGTTGTGAAGTTGCCAGCTGTGCTTCAAAGTGAAGTCACAGAAGAAATGACGAGTGACCTCATCATTTTATTTACAAAAGCGATGCAACTAGAAAGCATGCTTACAGACTTGAAACCAGTCATTCATGATGAAACAAAAGTGCTATGCTTACTCAATGGAATCGGGCATGAAGAAGTGATTGAACAGTTTGTTCCAAAAGAAGATATCTTTATTGGGAACACGATGTGGACTGCTGGAATGGAAGGCCCTGGCCGCGTGAAACTCTTTGGTAGTGGAACAGTCGCCTTGAAGAACTTGGTGGATACACCAAAAGCGCAAGCCAATGCCGAAGAAATCGTGAAAGTTTTGAATAGTGGAGGATTGAATGCAAGCTATTCTGAAAATATTCTATTCGCCATTTATAAGAAAGCATGTGTGAATGGAACGATGAACGGACTGTGTACTATCTTGATGAGTAATATGTATGAATTTGGTTCTACAACGCCGGCTCATATGATAGTTGAAAATATTGTGAAAGAATTTTCAGAAGTTGCAAAAAATGAAAACATTCTGTTAAATGTTTCAGAAATTGTAGATTTTATTGAAAATAATTGTTATAATCGTGAAACAATTGGGCTTCATCACCCATCGATGTATCAAGATTTAAATGAAAACAATCGTTTAACAGAGATCGACTATATCAATGGAGCGGTGGTGCGTAAAGGTGAAAAATATGGCGTTCCAACACCGTATTGCGCCTTTTTAACAGCATTGGTTCACTGTAAAGAACAAATTCTTGGAGCAAAATAGCTCACAGTAAGAGGGGGAAAACACTATGGAAGCACAAGCACAACCAAAAATGACGGCTTCAGTTTTTATCAATAAAATCTTAGCAGGGACAGCTCTCGGGGTTATCGTCGGACTGATTCCAAATGCCGTTCTTTCAGCAATTTTAAAATATTTTAGTCAATATCCAATCGCAGTAACAATTACACAAATCGCGGTTATTTTCCAATTAGCAACACCACTCATTATCGGGGGCTTAATCGGATTACAATTCGGCTTCAAGCCAATGCAAATGATGGTCGTAGCGGGTGCCTGCTTCGTAGCCAGTGGGGTTGTTACGTATAATGCAGAACTTCAAAAATATGTTGGTGCTGGTACAGGGGACTTAATTAATACAATGGTCACTGCTGGTATCGCTGTTGGAATGTTAATGCTGATCAAAGATAAATTTGGTTCAACAGCCGTTGTAGCAATGCCAATCGTTGTCGGTGTGGGTTCTGCCTTTATCGGGTTGCTATTATTACCACACGTTAAAATGATTACTACTGCTATTGGTACAGTTATCAACGAGTTCACAACATTACAACCAATCTTGATGTCAATTTTAATCTGTTGCTCATTTGCAACATTAATTATCTCTCCAATTTCTACAGTAGCAATTGGGTTAGCGATTCAATTAAACGGCGTGTCTGCCGGGGCGGCTGCTATGGGGGTTGCCGCAACAGCCGTAGCATTAGTAGTACACTCATGGAAAGTCAATAACTCAGGGGTAACATTAGCCATCGCTTTAGGGGCAATGAAATTAATGATGCCTAACTTATTCAAATATCCAGTAATCTTGATTCCATGTTTATCAACAGCGATTCTTTCAGCGATTCCAGTAGCGCTATTCTCAGTAAGTGGTACTCCACAATCTGCAGGGTTCGGTATCGTAGGATTGGTAGGACCGTTAGCTTCTATCGATGCTGGATTGAATGTTGCCTTAGCAGCTATTGTATGGTTCGTTGTTCCAATTGCAGCAGCGATTGCAAGCAAAATTTTATTTGAAAATGTATTAAAATTATACGATTCTTCAGTCGTATTCAAATTCCAAGAATAATCAACGTAATTCCTATCGACTCCTTCATGCATTTGCATGGAGGAGTTTATTTTTATTTTCGCTAGAAGATGGTACAATAAGCGTAATAGAAGGGAGTGGTCGGATGAGAATTCAACAATTATTTTATTTTGAGAAGATCGTTGAAAAAGGCTCTATGAATGAAGCCGCAAAAGACTTATATGTCAGCCAACCAAGTTTATCAAAGGCCATTCGTGAGTTGGAATTAGAAATGGATATTACCCTCTTTCAACGGGGGAATACTGGAATTACATTGACGGGAGAGGGGCGTGAGTTTTTAGTCTATGCTCGCCAAGTCCTCGACCAAGTCAATTTGATGGAAGAAAAATATAAGAGACAAACGAAACGGAAACGGACATTCTCTGTATCGGCGCAACACTATGCGTTCGTGGTGCATGCCTTCGTTGATTTTATTCAAAAGGAAGCAGGAGACGAATATCAATTCACGCTTCGTGAAACGGAAACACAAAACATTCTAGAAGACTTAACGAACTATAAGAGCGAGATTGGTGTCTTGTATTTGAATGATTTCAACCGCAAAGTCATGGAAAAATTATTCAAAGAAAAGAACTTAGTATTCACGCCACTCTTCACGGCACAACCACACGTATTCTTAAGTACGCAAAATCCACTTGCAGAAAAAGAGAGCATTACTCTAGAAGAATTAGAAGACTACCCTTACTTGTCCTATGAACAAGGGGAAGAAAACTCGTTCTACTTCTCAGAGGAAATCCTCAGCACGATGGAGCATAAGAAGAGCATTAAGGTAAGTGACCGTGCGACCATCTTTAACTTAATGGTCGGATTAAATGGATACACCATCAGTTCAGGGATTATTAGTAGCAAACTAAACGATGACAAGATTGTTGCGGTTCCTCTGGACGTAGAAGATACAATGGAACTCGGAATCCTGCAACACGATCAACGCAAATTATCCAAAGAAGCAGGGCGATTCTTGCATATGCTGAAAACACATATTCAGGAATACGGCTTCGAAGTTCAAAATCTTGATTTTTAGTTCACAAAGAGGTTGAAACTATTCGGAAAATCGGGGATAATAAAAGAACGTAAAATATTATTACTCAGTAGAAGGAGACGAATGCAAATGAGTTGGAAAGAAACAGCAAAATTATGGGAATCTTTTGAGGCACTTGAAGAAGGATTAAAAGTGCAATTACAATCAATGGATGACACACAAAAAGAGGAAGCCTTCTATACACCATTAGAGTTTGGTACTGCTGGAATGCGTGGAATTGTAGGACCTGGGATTAATCGCATGAACACTTACACAGTGCGTCAGGCAACAGAAGGATTATCACGCTTAATTGAAAGTTACGGGGAAGAAGCGAAAAAACGTGGGGTAGCGATTGCTTACGATTCACGTCATTTTTCACCAGAATTCGCAATGGAGTCTGCACGTACTTTAGCAACTCACGGAATTAAGTCATATGTATTTGAAAGCTTACGTCCAACACCGGAATTATCATTTGCAGTACGTCATTTGCATACATTTGCCGGAATTATGATTACAGCTAGTCATAACCCAGCAGCTTACAACGGATATAAAGTATATGGTGAAGACGGCGGTCAAATGCCTCCAAAAGATGCGGATGCTCTAACAGCATATGTGCGCCAAGTGGCTAATCCGCTTGAACTTAAAGTGTTAGATGATGAAGCATTAGAAGCATCAGGACTTGTAACGATTATCGGAAAAGACGTCGATGATGCGTACTTGAAAGAAATCAAAACAGTCTCTGTAAATCCAAAACTTCTTAGCGATGTGGAAGGATTATCAGTGGTTTATACACCGTTACACGGTACAGGTTTAATGCTTGTTGAAAAAGCATTAGAACAAGCAAACTTCAAAGGCTTGCACGTTGTTGAAGAACAAGCAAAGCCAGATGGAGATTTCTCAACAGTTAAATCTCCAAACCCTGAAGAAGCGGGCGCATTTGAATATGCAGTAGAATTAGGGAAAAAAGTGGGTGCTGATGTATTATTAGCGACTGACCCGGATGCAGACCGTATGGGTGCAGCCGTACGCTTGCCAGATGGAAGCTACCAAGTGATTACAGGAAACCAAATCGCGGCTATCTTAGTTGATTACTTATTATACGCTCACCAACAAGCAGGAACTCTTCCAAGTAATGCGCTTGTCGTGAAATCAATCGTAAGTAGCGAACTTCCAACAGCAGTTGCTAAGAGTTATGGCGCTGAAATGATGAATGTATTAACAGGATTCAAATTCATCGCAGAACAAATCCAACATGACGAAGAAACAGGAGACCATACATTCATGTTCGGTTTCGAAGAAAGTTATGGCTACCTTGTGAAATCATTCGTCCGTGATAAAGATGCCGTACAAGCAGTGTTATTACTCACAGAAGTAGCCGCACGCTTCAAGAACGAAGGTAAGACTTTATACGATGGTCTTCAAGCGTTATACGCAAAACACGGGTACTTCTTAGAGAAAACAATTTCTGTAACAGTAGCTGGTTTAGAAGGTCCACAAAAGATTAAAGCTTTATTAGATGGCTTACGCTCTTCAGTTCCAACAAGTTTTGGAGGATTGAAAGTAGCGTTAGCGCAAGACTTCGCAGTGAATGAGCAAAAAGATGCGAATGGTGTCGTTTCTGAAATCGGACTTCCAACTTCTAACGTATTGAAATATATTTTAGAAGATGGATCTTGGATTGCGGTTCGCCCAAGTGGTACAGAACCAAAAATTAAGTTCTACATCGGTGCTAAAGCAGATAGCGAAGAAGCTGCAAAAGAAAAAGTAGCTGCCTTACAAGCCGACTTAGAAAAATTACAATAATCAATGAAGCAAGCACTCTCACGATAGTGAGGGTGCTTTTTTCCTTGCTATCATTAGAATGTTCGAAAAATTGTTTTGAAGGTCAAAAGATTATGGTATAATGATTTCAAGTTATCGTGAAAATATTCTTTATAAGAGTTGAGAGGAGTCATTTATGAAAAAAGGAACGAAACGATTTTTAGCAGGGAGTGTGGCTGTTCTATCACTAGTAGTATCGGGATGTTCTCAGTCTAAATCAACATCAGAAGCAGCAAAGGAAACAACAGAAGCAACAAGTGAAGTAACAACACAGGTAGCTTCTAATACAAAAACGGATGCTAATAGTCCAGCAGCTTCATTTGACTGGAATGCAAAGGTCGCACCAATGACGAAATACGAACAAACTTTAGTTGAATCGAATAGTGGTAAAACAATTACCCACAAATTGGATGGTGTCAAAAAAGCAGTTGAGGCCTTGAATGAGAAGAAAAAGAGTATCACTGATACAAAAGTTCTAGAAGCTTTAAAACTTGTTGATGCAGTATTTGTAAATCAAGAAAACTTTGACGTGCTTCTAAAAGCAACAGGGACTTCAAGCCAAGAAGAACTCTATACTCATATTTGGAATGATTACATGGTGAACTACTTGAAGGAAGCACGCCCAACATTTACTAATGACGGAGAAGTGGAGTATCAAGGAGTGAAGTATCCAATTAAAGTCTACGGCCCAATATACTTAAAGGTAAATACGAATGCCCTAGGAAGAGCAGCAGCGTATACGTTAGAAGATTACAAAGTCGAAGGCGATACTGTGTACTTAAAATTAAAAGCACCACGTGTTGACTTATACCAATATGAAGTGCAAGCAAGTTATCAAACAAATAACAAAGCTTTCTTCGATGGAATGGTTGAAGAAGCGCAAAAGGTCGGACAAACAGACTTCACAAAAGCGCTCTTATATAAATTCATTTACCGTTTAGCTGCCGTTGGGTTTAGAGGAGATGGCTATGTCAACTTAGAAGGAATGGATTATTACGATAGAAACAATCACTATTTAGCGATTAAGGTCGATGACAAAGGCAATGCAACCATCGATGATAAGAATTTAGTGAACCTTCTACAAATCGATATGAAGCCAGCAAACGAAGCTAATAAAGTAAAATTTGAATAAAGTAGATAATTACCTGAAAAAGATTTTTTTGAGGGTCTGCTAGCTTATATTAATCAATAAAGTTATAATGAAAAGGAGCATTTTAGCTCCTTTTTTGTATGAAAGAAGGTATCAAGATGAGTGGATTTTTAATAGGGATTGTTATAGGTGCTGTGATAATCTATTGTGGAATTCTTTATGTGAGAAAAGTTGAAAAGCGTTCTTTTTTAAGTTATCTAATGGAACGATTACTCTTTCTATTTGTCAAACCACTGATATATTCAAAAGATAATCCAGAAAAATTTGAGCAAGAATTAAATAAATTGGCCAAGGGGAATGACGTTCCTATCACAAATCCAAAGAAATACATTAAAGTAGATGTCCAAGAAAAAGATGTAGATGGCATGCAAGTGTTTGTGTGGAATGACAACAAAGATGCTAACCAAAAAGTAATTCTATTTTTACATGGTGGAGCATATGTTCTGCAACCGTCTATGATGCATTTTAACATGGTGCATAAAATAGCACAGGCGATAGATGCAAAAGTGGTGTTTCCAATTTATCCAAAGGCTCCAAAGCACCAATACCGTGAGACGTATGAAAAGTTAGAAAAGTTATATCGTGGACTTTTAGAAGAACATACAAATCCGAATTCTATTATTTTCATGGGGGATTCTGCAGGAGGAGGGCTCTCCTTAGGATTTGCTATTTACTTAAAAGAACTTTCTTTACCACAGCCAAAGGAACTCGTTCTGTTTTCTCCTTGGGTCGATATTGCAACGGATAATCCTGAAATCGCCTTGTATGAACCATTTGACCCAATCCTTAAACAGAGTGGGATTCATGAAGTGGCAAAGTTGTGGGCAGGAGACGACTTGAAGCAACCGCTAGTAAGTCCGCTATTTGGAGACTTGTCTGGACTAGGAAGAATCAGTATTTATATTGGGACGCATGATATCCTTTATCCAGATAATCGATTGTTACATGAAAAGCTTCTTAAAGAAGGAATCGAACATCGATATATTGAACGTGAAAAGATGAATCATGTTTATGTAGGACTTCCGATTAAAGAAGCAAGAAAAGATATTCAAGAATTAATTGAAGAGTTGAAAAAATAAGGAAAGCAATGCTCGACGGAGCATTGTTTTTTTGTGATATGAAATGAATATCACACTATGTTTGGAATTATTTCTGCGAAATAAATGGTGTTCCAGTCGGACTTGCATGGTATAATGAAGTCAAAGCATACGAAGAACAAGTGTTATCACAAAGAAATTAAGGGAGAACTGAAAAATGACAAAATTTATTGAATCACCAGCGGTAAAAAAAATATGTGAACTAACAAAAGAATCGTACTTACGTTACTGGGATGAACGTAATGGCGGGAACGTATCCGTACGTTTAGAAGCGAGTGAAGTAGAAGCGTATGAAGATGTGAAGGAAGTGAAACGTGTCCTTGACTTAGGGTTCGACGCTTCCACGCTTGCGGGCTACTATTACTTAGTAACCGGTACAGGCCGTTACTTCAGAAACGTGACCAACCAACCGCTTCTTGATTTAGGCTTGGTTCGTATTTCAGAAGACGGACAAAAAGCAGAATTATTATGGGGATTCGAAGATGGTGGGAAACCAACCTCAGAATTCGCGAGCCACTTAATGAGCCACATCGAACGACTCAAAGTGAATCCAAATCATAAAGTGGTCTTCCATTGCCACCCAACAAACCTTATCGCCTTAAGCTTCACACAACCATTAGATGAACGTCATTTATCAAGACTTCTTTGGAAAATGCAAGCTGAATCGATTGTGGTATTCCCAGAAGGGATTGGTGTGATTCCTTATATGACACCTGGAACAAACGCCATTGGGGAAGCAACGGCTGCGAAAATGGCTGAATTTAGAGCTGTGATTTGGCCGCATCATGGATTATTTGCATCAGGCGACACTTTGGATGAAACATATGGTTTAATCGAAGTGATTGAGAAAGCTGCGATGATTTACTCTCAAGTAGGGGCTCAAGGCGGAAAAATCCTACAAGAAATTACAGATGTGCAATTACAAGAAATTGCGGAATACTTCCATATGACTCCGCACGAAGGATTCTTAGACGTTTAATCAAACAGAAACGACAAGGGGCAAGCTGAAAAAGCTTGTCCTTTTTTGCATTTTCACGAGCTCCCGAGTCTCCATGCATGTACATTGCCCTAGAACTGTTGTAAAATAAAGAGGTAACTACAATAAAAAAGGGGTATCGACAGATGAACTCAATTTATAAAGATGATAGTTTAACACTACATACAGACCTATACCAAATTAACATGATGAAAACGTATTGGGAAACAGGCGTGTCTGAGAAAAAAGCGATTTTCGAAGCCTATTTCAGAAAATTACCATTTGAAAATGGCTATGCGATTTTTGCAGGACTAGAACGCATCGTTCGTTACATTGAACAATTACGTTTCTCCAAAACGGATATTGACTATTTACGTGGACTTGGACATTATCCAGAAGAATTCTTAACATACTTAGAAAACTTCGAATTCAAAGGAAGCATCCGCTCTGCAGTAGAAGGGGAACTCGTTTTCGCAAACGAACCACTCGTGCAAGTAGAAGGAACGCTTGCTGAATGCCAATTGATCGAAACAGCGTTATTAAATATCGTTAACTTCCAAACACTGATTGCAACAAAAGCGAGCCGTGTGCGTATGGTTTCAGGAAATGATCCAGTACTTGAATTCGGTACTCGTCGTGCACAAGAATTAGATGCGGCAATTTGGGGAACACGTGCAGCGTACATCGGTGGATGTGATGCAACAAGTAACGTTCGTGCCGGCAAGATGTTTGGCATTCCAGTTTCTGGAACACATGCCCACTCATTAGTACAAGCGTACCGTGATGACTACGAAGCATTCAAAGCGTATGCCGAGAGTCACCGTGACTGCGTGTTCTTAGTGGATACGTATGATATCTTGAAATCTGGTGTTCCAAATGCCATCCGTGTAGCCAAAGAATTCGGCGACAAGATTAATTTCTTAGGCGTTCGTATCGACAGTGGTGACATGGCTTATATGTCGAAAAAAGTTCGTCAACAATTAGACGAAGCTGGATTTACAAAAGCTAAAATTTACGCGTCAAGTGACCTTGATGAAAAAACAATCCTCAACTTGAAGATGCAAGGTGCCAAAATCGACGTTTGGGGAATCGGTACTCGTTTAATTACAGCATATGACCAACCAGCGCTTGGCTGTGTGTATAAACTTGTAAGTATCGAAGACGAAAACGGCGTAATGGTGGATACAATGAAGATTTCAAACAATGCGGAAAAAGTATCGACACCTGGTAAAAAACAAGTATGGCGTATTACGCGTAACTCAGATGGCAAGTCTGAAGGGGACTACATTGCGCTATGGGATGAACGTCCAGATCAATTAGACGAACTCTTTATGTTCCATCCAGTCTACACTTATATCAATAAAACAGTGACAGACTTTACTGCGCGTCCAATTTTACAACCGATTTTCAATAACGGAAAATTAGTGTATGAATTGCCAAAACTTCAAGAGATTAAAGCGTACAAAAACGAGCAAATCGAAGCGCTATGGGACGAATACAAACGTATCTTGAACCCAGAGCAATATCCAGTCGATCTCTCTCAAAAGACATACGACCAAAAATTGGCAAGTATTGCGGAAATCAGAGAAGAAGTGCGTCTTAAATCAGAACAGTTGGCCAAAGAAAACGCAAAGTAAGAGGAACGTTATGAGACCATTACAACAAAAAATTATCGAAACGCTTCGTGTCAAACCAACGATCAATCCGGAAGAAGAGATTCGTAAAACCGTTGATTTCCTAAAGGCGTATCTTGTGAAACATCCCTTTTTGAATGGGTATGTCCTTGGAATTAGCGGCGGACAAGACTCGACGCTTGCTGGGAAACTCTCACAAATGGCAATTGATGAATTAAACGAAGAACAAGACCAAAAAGTGTATCGTTTCTATGCGGTGCGCCTTCCTTACGGTGTGCAAGCAGATGAACAAGATGCCATGGACGCGATTGCTTTTATGAAGGCAACGGATGTGCTTCGAGTAAACGTGAAGGATGCGGTAGATGCGTCTGAACGCAGTATTGAAGCCTTAGGAATGGAAATTTCAGACTTCAATAAAGGAAATATCAAGGCGCGGGAACGAATGGTCGCTCAATATGCGATTGCCGGCCAAACGGGGTGTGCCGTAATCGGGACAGACCATGCGGCAGAATCGGTGACCGGTTTCTATACGAAATTTGGGGACGGGGCTGCAGATATCACTCCATTATGGCGTCTTAATAAACGTCAAGGCCGTGCGATGTTACAAGTACTAGGTGCTCCAGAACACCTATACTTGAAAGTTCCAACGGCAGATCTTGAAGAAGACCGCCCATCACTTCCAGACGAAGTAGCGCTTGGGGTGACTTACGAAGAGATTGATGATTATCTCGAAGGAAAAGACATCAACGAAAAAGCAGCTGAGACAATTGAAAATTGGTACCAAAAGACAGAACATAAACGTCACTTACCAATTACAATCTACGATGATTTTTGGAAATAAAAGTTAAAAGGCTATTCCTATCAGGCAACGGATAGGAATGGCTTTTTTGTTGGAAAAAGCAGGGTGAGGACTATGGAAAAACGTTGACATTTTAATAAAAACTGATATCTTAAGAACTATGAGAAGTTTGAGTAGATGATGGGAATAACTCAAACAAGAAAGAGAAGGATTAGAAAAGGGGATTTATGATGCAAGTGAAAAACAAACTCTTTGGTG
>JUUF01000068.1 GCA_001058355.1 Carnobacterium maltaromaticum | reverse complement strand
CAATACAGAACTAAATCCTTCACTTAAATTATTTGTTTAACTTTTGTGGTCAGAACAAACAGTGCTTTTTTTGTTGAAATCGCAAAGAATCTAAGCTTTCTTTTTGCAGATAACATTCGCTCTTTTATTTTCGGTATGATTGAGTCGATGCCCCGTTCTCGACCGGTTATTATTGCAACTTATCGAATGCTAGAGCACTATGCCATCACTTTTTGGAAGAATACTTGGAGCAATTCTACGCAGAATGGAATGCGAAAAAGTGATAATTAAAGAGACGAAAAAGCTGAGAATATGATTTCCCAGCTTTTTTGAATGCGATAGAAATAGCAACTAGACTATTTACGAAAGGCCTCAATAATGTAGGTGAAGCCAGTAACTAAAAATGAAAAGGCAATGACATAAACGACAAAGACACCTGTAGCCACTGGATTGAACAGAATCACTAGACCTAGTAAAAATTCAAGCAAGGCTACCCACGTGATATTGCTACCAATAATAGGGAAAATCAATCCTAGACGATTGCCTTTAAAGAAAGCAATAATGGCTTCTACAATTAACCAAATTCCTACAATGGTCGGAATGACGACCGGCAGGGTCACAAAGCCATAAGCCACGAGGTAAAGAGCTAAGAGAAGACTAACAAACCCTTGGAAAAGATAAACAGGTGAGCGAAGCTCTTTTGGTGCAGAGAAATAGCCTAAAATAGCTGCTATAGAAGAAACCAGTAAACCAAATGCAATCCACCAGCTGTAAGCAACAAGAGTAGCTACTGGGTTTGTAAATAGCAAAAGTCCTAAAAAGACAAAAACAACTCCTGTAAGGAACAACAATAAACGATTAGAAAATTTCATACCAATACCTCCGATATAGTATAGTTTAAATATATAAAATATCATACATCTTCTGATAAGAAATATCAATAAAATAAATAGAGAATTTGGAACTTTCAGTCTGATTTGCAATAAATATCCACCGGCTTA
>JUUF01000067.1 GCA_001058355.1 Carnobacterium maltaromaticum | reverse complement strand
TTTTTTTAATTCTTCAGTAGAGTAAAATTTGTTTATTTCAATTACTTGGGCTTTCTTTTTAGGTAGTCTAACCTTTCTCATAGGGTTATCAGAAATTAAATTAAGCTTTATAGCATAGTCAAAAACCTGTTGTGTGATGCCTTTAGGGTATTTAGCACTGTTAAAGTGTTCTGCCCATTGATTTACAAGCCTTTGACAGTCAATTACAGAAAAACAGTCAATTCTTTTATTACCAATTTTAGGTAAAATATGCAGCTTAGAGTATCTTACAGTAGTTGAATAAGTACCAGGCTTAACAACGTTCCTATGTTCTATTAGAAACAGCTCATATACCTGTTTAAAAGTATATTTCATGCTGTTATTTTTAAAGGCATTATTCTCATAATCTAGTTTTAATCTAGCCTCAACTAGTGTAGCCTCTTTTCGTGTTTTTATACCTCTTCTAGTGGTTTCTTTTTGCTTTCCTGTCAAAGAGTCAACACCTAGGTAAATTTTTACCTTATATCTTTTTTCCCCGTCTTTTGTTTTATATTCAATTATCATATTATATCCTTTCTATCTTCACCCCCACGGCAAAAATAAAAAGAATTATTATTTAATATTATCTTTTAGTACTTTTTGACTATCTTAAAATATATCTATTTTGAAATTTATCAATAATTTTCATTCTAATCTTCGTTATCTTCATTAGGAATGTAATCTACTGTATAGCTGTAGCCGTTTTTTGCTAAATCATTATAAAATTCTTCACTATCATGAAATAAAAAGTATTCATAATCAAAATAATTAGTAATATAATCATCTACTTTAAATAAATCAGATTCTATTATCAAATTAAATATATTAATTACCTGTTTATCAGAAATAACAACTTGTAATTCACGTAAAAAAGCAATGAACTTGTTTAAATCGTCGTCATAATCTCTTTGTTTTGAAAAAGAACGCTTTTCCCCTCCAACTATTTCAATAACCTCATCATTATAATATTTAGGATTATCTGTATAACCTAAAATATAACCTACTGATACATTAAAATACTTTGCTAGCTGTTCAGCCTTTTCCTTTTTTATTTCTCTTTCTTCTTTTTCCCAGGCAATTATAGTTCTTTTGGTAACGCCTATAATATCAGCTAGTTGTTGCTGTGTAAGTTTGTGTGATTTACGTAATTCTTTTAATCGTATCATAATACAGCTCCTTTCTAGTATCACTTTCTAAAACAAGTATAAAATATTTTTTTAAAAAAGTGAAATTTTATAACACATAACTATTGACTTTTTTAAAAAAGTGAAATAAAATAACGTCGTAAGGTGATAAGGTGCTGAAAAACATCACTTACGATACGAAAGGAGGTTAGAAAATGATTAATAAGGTAAAGGGTTATAGAAATATGATTAATTTATCTCAAAAAGAAATGGCTGAATTGCTAGGAATCTCTTTTACTTCATATTGTCATAAAGAGCAGGGAAAACGAGATTTTAAAGATAATGAGAAAATTATTTTTTTAGAAATTGTTAAAAAGTCAGTACCAAATATAACAATTGAAGAAATATTTTTTAGTGGAAAATAGAAAGGAGTTAAAGGATGAGCCAAAATGGAATACCTGTATATTTACCGCAAGATGTGCAGCAAGAAATATATAATGAAATCCTATCGCTTGCATATACTGCAATCGAAAAAGCTAAAAAAGAAATGAAAGCTACAACTAATACTCGTTATTTAAACAAAAAAGGGCTTTGTGAGTATTTTACTTGTGCTCCCAAAGTTGTAGAGCAATGGCAAAGAGAAGGGCTTAAAAGCTTCTTAAAAGGCAATCAGATAATGTTTGATTTGAAAGACGTTCACGAGTTCTTAGAAAAAAAGAAATTTTAATACTACCCCCACGGCAAAAAATAACGATTTATAGGAGCGTGAATAATGAATAAGTATTTATTTTATGAGCATCCTTTACAGGTTTCACCATCTCTTTGTGAGGAGATTGGAGTAAATGAGGCGATATTTATACAACAATTACATTATAGGCTGCTTAGCACGAATCAAGAGATAAATGGAAGGAAATGGATATGTATCACTTACGGCGAATTACAAGAAGATTTAAGATTTTTTTCGTTGAGTACAATCAAACGAATAGTAAAAAGCCTGGTGAACAGAAAAGTTATTTCTGTTGATAATTTTAACGGAATGAAAATGGATAACACCAACTGGTACACCATTAATTATGAAAAATTATTTTCATTGATGAGTAGGAAGAATGGAGGACATAGCAATGAAGATGAAGAAAGAGGTTAAAACTATGGAACAAATAGAAAATGTAAATGTTCAAATTCAAGAATTAATGAAGATCATTACAGATTTAAGAATGATGAGATTAACAACGGAAACTGTTGACCTACTGAAAGAATATAAAGAATTATACATTGAAAAAACAAGCGAGTTATTAAATGCTTTTTTTGATAAATTCTACAACATTGAACAAACCTTAGACGATACAGCTTTCTACTTTCAAAATTTAGTTGAAGAATGGGAAAACAAGAAAAAAGATTGTACTGTACAGAAATAATTAAAAGTAACAATGAACTAAATAAAAAAGAGGTGTAGATATGAAAACTAGAAATGAATTAATTGAGTATTTTATGCAGTGCTTAGAATACGATGATAAGAATAAAATCGTTGATGAATTAAAAGAAGAATATAATGCCAACCACTCTAAATATATGCAAGCAGAGAAAGTAATTACAGGCTTAGTATCTTTTGAAGATTTTGATAAATACGAAAATGCAACGATCGATTTAACGACCATTATTGTATGTAATGCTTTTATTTTAGGATACGAGCAATGTAAAAAAGATTTTATAGAAAATATTAATGGAAAAACAAAAAAACGCTAAAGGTAACTGAAAACCTAAAGCGCCATAAACCAACATAATTATATATTAAATATAGATTATTGGCAATGGTAAAAGTTACGAGAGCGACAGAAAGGAGCTTTGCACTTGCCTATTTACTTAGAAAGAGGCTTTAAAAATAACAAGATTGAAGTGCTGCAAAATACCGCTTCAAGTTTTGAATGGTTATCAGTATATAAACCGAAAATCATTGATAAAAAGCCAACTGAAACAAATGAGGAATATTTAAAACGGCTTGAAGAATTGAAACCAAAACAACAGTATTTTATTAGTGGATACATTGAACCAGACGAAAATGGAAAGGTCAAAAGAAACAATGAGAGTCTTGTTAGAAGAGATTTAATCATTATTGACTACGATGCAATAAATTGTTCAAATAAGGACTTTAAAAAACGTATTGTGGATAGCCTACCTAATACAAATATCATTATATATCCAACTATTAGATATAAGGATGAAAACCCACGTTTCAGAGTTGTTATAGAGCCGTCAAGACCGTTGTTGAAATATGAATACCTTAAGATGTTAAAAGAAATAACAGATAAAATTGACCTACCTTATGATACAGCAAGTGAAACATGGAGTCAGTGTCAAGGGTTACCAGTTTTGACAGAATGGAATAAAAATGAAGGCTTAACTGTATATAGAGGCGATCATTACGAGGTACCAAATAATATTGAGGCACCAATACAACGTAAACCGTTTAAAAATACTCTTAATGCGGATACTGTAGGGGAATTTTCACATTCAAAAGCGATTGAGATATTTAAAGAGTATTTAGAACATGAGGAGGCAAATTTATACAAATATAACAATGCTATTCATGTAATTTTAGTACTTGCTAAAGCTGTACAAGAAGGAGAAATAGAATATACTACCGCCCTAGAATGTAGTGAAATGCTTGCCCTAGGAAATGCCAAATGGATAGAAGGAAATAGAGAACAACTTAACCGCGCTATTCAGAAAACGGAAATTAGAACACCTTACACGTTTTATAGAAAGTTTTATGACTTATTTCAACAAAAAGAATTAAGAACGATGAAAGACGTTTACAAAGTGTTAGAAGAGCAGGGAGAAACGTGGAGAATAGAAAACGCAGAAGAAAACGAAAAAGCAGGGAAAGTTAAATACCCACAAGTACCACATTTTAAAATAGCAGAAATTATCGTAAGAACAATTCCTATAATTCTGTTAGGAGATATGACATCTAAAGATAGAAGTTTACTATACTACTACAATTTTGAAACAGGTTTGTATACCTATAGCGATATTGAGATAAATAATTTGATTTTAAAAGTAGAGTACCGCGCCCAGGTTGGAACATTCAAAAATGTTGTAGAGATTATCAAAACGCTAGTGCCGTTAAAAGAACAATTACAAAATAAAAATTTAATACCTGTTGAGAATGGAATTTTCAACCTAAAAACAAAGAAATTAGAGCCGTTTAGCGCTAATTATATTATTACCAGTAAAATTGCTACGGCATACAATCCAAACGCTAAGAAACCCCTTTATTTTGACGTTGATGAGTGGTTTAGCAGCTTAGCTTGTAACGATGATGAAATTGTTATCTTATTGTGGGAAATGATTAACGAGGCAATAAACCCAAACTATACAAGAAAGAAGATAGGCTTTTTAGTTGGTGCTAGTGGTAACAACGGAAAAGGAACTTATCAAATGTTATTAGTCAATCTGATTGGTAAGAAAAATGTTTCTACTTTAAAACCTAATGAATTTTCAGAAAAATTCAAAACAGCCCAAATAATTGGGAAAGTTTGCAACATAGGTGATGATATAGGAGATGCCTACCTTGATGACATTTCTAATTTAATGAGTATAGCAACAGGAGACGGTATTACAGTGGAGGAAAAAGGGCAAAAAGCCTTCTCAATCTATACAAGAGCATTCTGTCTATTTAGTGGTAATAGCTTGCCACGAGCAAGAAATAAAACAGGATGGATTAGAAGAATGTTAATTATACCTTTTAACGCTGATTTTAGCGGAACAGTGGAGAATTCAGACATTAAAGAAAAGTTTGTATCAGATAAAAATGTATTGGAATATGTGCTATTTAGAGCCTTAAATTTAGAGTTTGAGCAGTTTTCAAAGAGTAAGGCGGTAGAAGAGGCTTTAAGGGAATACAACAAGCACAACGATTATATACAGGCTTATATTGAAGATGCATATATTCCTAATGAATACCATCTACTAGAAAAAGTACCCTTAATATTCATTAGAAGAGATATAAAACGATATTTTGAAGAAGAAGGGTTAAAGCAACATTTACCGTATGGTGTTGGGAATGAAGTTGCTATAAGGTTATCAAAAACTACCAAAGGTGTTTATAAATTAAAAAAAGGAAGAGTAAAAATCGATGAAATGGAACAATTCCCAAGTTGGATGGTATCAGAAGTAAATACAAAAGTCCCTAATAACTTGATTGTCAAAGAATGAATTTGTAGACGTTTTGTAGACGTTGTGTAGA
>JUUF01000066.1 GCA_001058355.1 Carnobacterium maltaromaticum | reverse complement strand
AGATACATTATGGATACGAGCACATTGACGCCGAATGTCTATGGGTTTGGATTTCTTCCAAAGCAAATAACGATTGATATGTTTGAGTTGAGTAGAGATAATCAGAGTTTTGAGCAAAGACAGAAAGCGTCCTCGAAATATATTGGATTAGCTGCAGCAACTCAACCATTAACGACACTCTTATATAGAATGTTTAAGCAATTATTTTTAACCTATAATATTCACGAACAAGCGCTCTTAAAAGGGATGTTAGTGTTACTTTCGATAGTAGTAGGGCTAATTTTAGCCAAAATCTATATTGCATTAGCAAGAAAAAAAGCGGCAGAGAGATTGTCCTCGTCCGCGAAAAAGTATCGGATAACCTTTACTTTTACAGGGAAAAGACATTATGCATATTGGTTTATGATAGCATTTATTTCTATTTTTGTATGGTTGTTTTTAAGCGTCAATAATGGAACGGAAGGCCTGACATTGCTACCGATAACCTTTTTATCATTCTTATTTTTTGTTATATGGTTAGGCATGGTTCCAATAGACTATCATTACAACCATAATATAATAAAATTAGTTTCTTTAATCGAGGAGGTTAAATAATGAATGAAGTATTACCAATTGGATCTATTATCTATTTAAAAGAAGGTCAGCAAAAGGTGATGATCTTAAGTAGAGGTTGCCAATTACAACAAGATAACGAAGTTGTATTTTTTGGATATTCAGGAGCTGCATATCCTGTTGGATTAAATCCGGAACAGATCTTGTACTTTAATCACGAAGACATTGATAAAGTAGTTTTTCATGGATATACAGATTTAGATGAAGAACGTTTTGTAGAATTATATAAAAAATGGTTTGAAGAAAACAAAGCGAATTTAAAAATAGGGAAAACACATTAATAAAAAAGTGAAAATAACGTTGATACACGACGTGAAGTTTTTATTTTTATATTGCTAATTATTTGTGAATGTGATACTATCGAAATGTAACAAAAATCAATATTATAACTGAAGGAGTTCATTAAAATGGGACAAATTAAAGTTTCTCCAGAGACGTTACAGACACGTGCTCGTGAATATAGCAAAGCTTCAAACGAAGTAAATGGAATTTTATCTAACTTATCAGCTTTACAACAAACATTAGCAGCTGAATGGGAAGGACAAGCTTTCCAAGGTTTTGATAGACAATTTAACGAATTAAAACCAAAAGTAAAAGAATTTGCTGAATTATTAGAACAAATCAACGTTCAGTTAGTTGGAGCTGCTCGTGCAATGGAAGAGCATGACCAAGCTTTATCTCAAAAATTCGGATTAAACTAATGGATAATGGATAGACCATCTATCCTAAGAAGGTGGGAGCACATCCCGCCTTTTTCTTTTAAAAAATTTGAAGGGAGAAGAAAATGAAACATAAGAAAGTCTTCCTGTTTTCAGGAGTTCTTTTAATAGCGGTATTATTATTATCATTATTCGGAGTGGTGAAACCACAAAATACAAATCGTTCGACGTCAGTTCAAGACTCGCAGACAGCTAAAAGTGATGTCACTATTGCTGTTGTGAATGAAGATAGTGGGACAAACTATAATGGAGACAAAGTAACAGTTGCAAATATCTTAATTGATTCATTTGCAAAGACAACTCCGTACAAAGTTGAAACGGTGTCTCGTTCGACAGCTGAAAAAGGGTTAGAAAATGGGAACTATCAAGTGATGGTGATTTTACCAAGTCATTTTTCACAAGACGCCCTTTCGTTAGAAGCAACAGCACCAAAACGTGCATTGTTCCAATATAAAGTAAATGCCGACAAACAAGTTTTAGTGAAACAAGCAGAAGAGGCAGTATCGTCATTAAAACAAGCATTTAACCAAGATCTTATTCGCATTTATTTTAGTAGCGTAATCGCCAACTTGAAAAATGCTCAGAAACAAGTTTCTGGAGTTGTAAAAAATCAAGGAGATACGGTTGACCAATTCCAAACTGGGCTTTTAGAACCGTTGATGCAATATTCTCAAGAATTTAAAGGAATTTCTAGTTCATCGAATAATGCAGCAGAAGTGATGAATGGATTTAATACAATCATTCAGAATTCAAATGCATCGTTCACACAAATTATTTCTGTAGATAAAACATATGAAAATGAAATTGCTAAAATTAAAGAGTTGCAAGACGCATGGGCTCAATCGATTGCTAAACGAGAAAGTGAATTGGCAGTTTATGATAAAGGCATTTCTAGCATGACGGTGACGGATCCGTTGAAAATTATGCAAGAAGTAAATGGACAAAAGCTTCCAGAATTAAGCAACGGACAAGATTTGAATCAAGTCTTAGCAAATTCAAATGAGTTAAACAAACGTCTGAATGAATTCGTTAAGGATATTAAGAAGAGAAACGAAGAAATTAGTACTTATTTAAATACAACCTATAAAGCAAAAATCAAGCAAGCAGTCGCAGAATCGTTTGCTGATAATAGTAACCAAACGAAGAAAACACTAGGGTTAATGGTTTCGGAGTTACGTAATAATATTGATAAGAAGTTTATTTCAAGTGCTCAACAGATGACGCTTTATGATGATGCTACTATTGATCGTATGGCATTATCTGCTGCAGATAAACAATTTCTAAAAAATACGGTTCATTTTATTCAAAAACTAAATCCATCAGCAACCACCCAAACAAGTAACCAAGATACTTTTGTTAGCAACAAAGAAAACGACATTAAGAACAAAGTGATTTCAGGACAGATTGCTGTGAATGATATTGCTGGTAACATTAAGAAAATCTCTTTAGCCATTGATAGTCGTTATAGTGTTCAAAGTTTACGCATTAATGGTCAAGGAGCCTCATTCTCACAAAATGGTAGTTCTGTGGAAGTGACTTCAGGGTTTAATGCTTCTGCCAAGCAATTACGTGTAGATTATGAATTGAAATACAATGGTGGATCGGTCGCAAGCGATAGTTGGTTTGCGCCAATCTTATCGAAAATTAATGTTGTGACTGAAGAATCAATTGCTCATCTTAGCGATGAACAAAAACAAGCGTTATTAAATAATATTGCTTCATTAAATAGTAGTATTCAACAATCTAATAAAGTGATTGAAGCTTTTAATAATTATCAAGCTTCAGGGAATGCGACTCCTAAAAAATTCGATACATTAACTCCGCTAGATGGAGGAACTCTAACGGTGAATACTAGCTCTCAAGCGATTCAAAGAACGTACAGCAGTAGTGACGCGCGTACTGTTTTCACAGATTCTAAAGCATTCTTAGGAGAAATTTCTACAGCCGTGTTTAATGATGTAAAAGCTTATCTTGATTTTGCCGGTCAAGTGAAGGCCGTTTATGGATTAGACTTATATTCAAATAATGGAGCAAATCCTAAACAGCCAGCGGGAGATTCATTATATGCGCAGTTGGCGTTTGAAAATCTAGATGAAATCTTAGTCGATCTAGTAACGAATACATTAACTAGTGATGTTAAAGAAAAACTTGTAATTCCAGAAGAATTGAACACACGAGTTGCGACACTTTCAACGGATGTAGCTACTTTAAAGAAAAATATGGATGCTTATCAAAAGTTAATGCAGGATGTAAATGCTGAAATTACAAGAATCGTGACGGAAACTCAAAAAGTTAAAGAAACTCTTGAAAGTAAACCGATTTTTGTAGATTCAGAAAAACGTGATAACACTGATTTAACAGGTGTGAGTCTATCAATGAACAAAGACTTATCAACGCTTATGTTAGCAAGTCGTACATTGATGGATAACACAAAGTCTCATCAACAAGTGGCTGAAACTATTCGAAAAGAATACAGCCGATTAAATGATGAGGTGAAAACTCTTGAAACAAAAGGGACTGAGTACAAGAATGCTGTCGAATCAATGGACAATGTTATGAACAAAGAATTCGAATCAAACACTGCGTTCTTAAATGAATTTACGAAAGTGATGTCCAATACAGAGTCTGGAAACAATACAAATACATTAGTCTATGATTACCTATCTCATCCAATTGATGGAACATTAGCAGACGGACGCGGAGGAGACACTTCACGTCAACATACGGATAATCGTACCGGAGTTTTAATGGTATTGATTATTGCAATGATGACTCTTGCATTTGTATACATGTTACAACACGGCAATTGGCAATTACTGGACACAAATCGTTATCTATCTAATGAATCAAAATCACATCTCTTACCTTTAGTTTTACTAGCAGGTGTTGGGGCAGGTATTGGCGCCTTAGTAAGTATTGTGGTAGGTGTGAAATTGAGTTTACCAGCAGAGCAATTATTTGCACTCATCGGAATGGCAATTCTGATTGCTGTAAGTGCTATTTTCATGCACCATGCGTTAATGTCATGGCTAAAAGCCTATGGATTATTAATTAGTTTAGGGTTTATCGTCATTTACGTTATTGCATTGGGACAATTATTTGATACGTATTATGGAAATGTGTCACCAGTATTAGCGTATTTAACACCATTCGTTCCTGCAGAAAATATGTTACATGCAGTCATTAATCAGCAACCTACAGCATGGATTTCAACAGCAGCAATTTCTGTTATTGGAGTCATTGGATTTGTTGGAAGCATGCTACATTATCAACAACATAATAAGGAGTAGACAATGAAAAAAATCAGTCAAGTCATAATGATTGTACTTGGCATGATGGTTGTCCTCACGGGCAAAGTATGGGCTCAAGACGGTTCGTTAAAAATCAATGTGGATGTTCCTGTCCAAACGAATGTAAATGAGCAAACTTATTTCGAACAAGACATAACACTGAAACAACTGTTTGATGCCTCTTTGTCTCAAATGATTTCAAAACAACAGGCAGAAGAGTCATTATCTGAAACGCAAGATATGGCTCTTCTTTTTTTATCGACAGACTCTCAAAAACTAAATCCGATTGAAACGGATCAATTCTTCTTAACGCAGTCAGCAACTACTCCTAATAAGGGAGTGAAGTTAAGACCAGAAGAAAAGACGTCGCCATTAACAATGGTTGGATTCATTGCATTAGGATTATTAATGAGCGGGATATCGATTTATCAATTTTTGAAGAAAAGGAAAACACATCATGCATAATATGTATATTAATTTAACGTTAGATTTAAGAAAGTTTGCATATGGGCAATATGATTTACGAGTTCCAGTAGGCATCAGCATGAAGGAATTATTACATATTGTCGCACAAGCTTATCAATTAGAATTGAATGTTGTTAGTCCTAGTATCCGTGTACATGATAAAGGAGTAGTCCTAACAGCGTTGCAACGTATTGAAGATGTTGGAACTTTACGTGATGGAGTCCAATTAATCGTCGAAACTTTATAGAAAGAGAGAGAATAAACGTGAGAAGTGTTGAAGTTACAAAGGAAGAATTCAAAGGGAATGTAGCTATGGCATTAACGCTGTTGCAAGTGGCCATTCCAGAAGCTGTTCCATTGACTATTGAAGAAGTTGAAAGTTCGTATATGATTCATGCGGATACAGCAAATACTCAAGAATTTGAAAAAATCTATCCATTACCATTAGAAGAACGTCTTCGTTACTTAATTAATGTAGGGAAATTATTTACGCCATTAGAGGCAAGTGTATATACATACTCACTTTCGCCAGAAAATGTAGTATTTACACAAGATGGAATTGCAAAAATTGTTTTTCGCGGAATTAAAGGGCAAGTACCTCCTTATGAAGGATTATCTGAAGAAGAATTTTTGAAGCAGTACCAATCGATGATTGTGGCAACACTAGATTCAAAATCTAAGTTTACAGAATTATCTCAAGGAAAATTAGAATTCTACAAAGGACATAAATTCTGTGAAGAGATTATTGCAGCTCAATCGATTTCAGAAGTGCTAGAAAAAATGCAAGAACATCTAGACTATGAAAGAGAGCGTGTAGCCAAAGAAATGGTGCGCGTACCTCAACGAAAACTTTTTGTATGGAAATTGATGGGAATTTTATCAGGTGTCATTGCAGTGGTGTTAGCATCCGTTCTGGCTTTCAATTTGTTTGTGGTACAACCAAAGCAAACGCAAATTGCAAATATACGTTTATCGTTTATTGAAAAAGATTATTCACAAGTGGTAACGAATGTAAAATCAATCGATAGTAAATCTCTTTCTGCCGAAGATAAGTATATTGTTGCGTATTCAGTAATTATGACAGAATCACTAACGAATGAACAAAAAGCAGTGCTTGGAAAAATTACAGCACAAACAAACGAAGATTACCTAAGATATTGGGTACTGATCGGACAAAATAAAGTAGATGAAGCAATGGATATTGCGAGTTATTTAGATGATCCACAATTATTAATGTACAGTTTGACGAAGAAAATTGATGACGTTCAACGTGATCCAAACTTAACATCTGAAAAACGTACAGAGGAAATTAACCGTTATAAAGGTAAATTGGAAGAGTTAAAGAAACAATATTTACCAGCACAACAAAAAGCGAAAGAAAATTAATACGGAGGCAGTAAATGATTTGTTTAATTAAGATAGATAACACCATCTACGACATTTCAAAAG
>JUUF01000065.1 GCA_001058355.1 Carnobacterium maltaromaticum | reverse complement strand
TTAACATGGATGCGTCAACCGCACTATTACATGGGACTTTACTCATACACTTACTCAGCTGGGTTAACAATCGGTACACAAGTGGCGAAAATGATTCAAAAAGATTCAAGTGTCGCAAATACTTGGGTAGAAGTATTGAAGATGGGCGGAACGAAGAGCGCAGAAGAGCTTGCGAAAGCAGCAGGCGTCGATGTCTCTACAGATGCACCGCTGAAAGATACGATTGCTACAATCGGTGGATTAATCGACGAAATCGTAGAAATTACAAAACAATTGAATGCATAAAAATAAAGGTCAGCAAGGAGTTTTCCTTACTGACCTTTTTTCGCTTTTGGTTATTGGTTTGACTGTGACACAATCAGTTGAACAGATCCGTTAATGGCTAGTTCAGGTGTTCCAGAAGGCAGAATAAAGGAATCTGCTTTTTGGATTGGATACTCGATTCCGTCGACTGTGAGTGTTCCTTTTCCGTCTAACACCGTCACAAGGTGATAAGTAGAAGAGAGGGCATCGCTGTAGTCGCCGTTGATATCGTATTTCCAAACCGTAAAGAATTTGTTCTCCACAAAAGTCGTTCTTGTTCCATTGTCAGTCGTCACCACGTGTTGGTTAGTTGTTGGGACACTGTGCGGAATGGTTGTGACATCTTTTGTTTGTTGGATATGCAGTGGACGAGGATTTCCAGCATCGTCGGTACGGTTGTAGTCATAGACGCGGTAAGTCGTGTCTGAATTTTGTTGCGTCTCAAGAATCACAATACCGCCACTAATGGCGTGAATCGTACCACTTGGAACATCGAAGAAGTCGCCAGCTTTAACAGGAACTTCGGTAAATAGCTCGCTCCAAGCTTCATTGTCGATTTTCTCTGCAAATTCTTCAGGAGTCATCGCCGTATGTCCATAGACAATTTTTGCGCCTGGCTCAGCTTGAACCACATACCAACATTCATTCTTTCCATATTCGCCTTCATGTTCTAGCGCATACTCGTCATCTGGATGCACTTGAATCGATAAGTCATCGGACGCATCGAGCAACTTAATGAGAAGAGGAAAGCTTGCTAACTGTTGCCCATTGAAGAGTTCAGGATGAGCTTTATAGAGTTCATCTAACCCTAGTCCTGCATATTTTGCAGGGCTTTTTATCGTTGAAATCCCATTGGGATGTGCGCTAATAATCCATGCTTCACCTGTCTTATCAGAAGGTAGAGTGAAGTTAAAGAGCGTATGCAATTTCGTTCCACCCCAGATTTTCTCTTGAAGTACGGCATTTAAAAAGATTGGTGTTGTCATCATCGTGCCTCCTATGAAGAATGTCTTAATGCAAATGAATTAAATTCAAATAGATCGTATCTGTGTCGGCTAATCGAGTACTCAAATGGAGTGCCATTGTCGAGGTAAGCCACTTGTTCTACTTCGAAGACTGGCTCCGTTGGAAGTAATTGTAAGTATTTTTGTTCATCTTCAGAACTTGGTGCGGCACGCAAGATTTTTGTGGCGCTCGCGATGCGTAATCCTAGTTTGCCTTCGATATATTGATAAATAGAGTCTAATAGAATTTCTTCAGTAATTCCTGGAATGACGCTCGTACTCATATAGGTTTGCTCTAATACATACGGCTTCCCGTCGATGATGCGAAGTCTATGAATATTATAAACAGGACTTTGCACCGGTACTTGTAATTTTTCTGCAAGGAATTCAGAAGCAAACTCTAATTTAAAATGAATAATCTTGGATTCAACAGTAGAGTGTGTATCCTCAGAAATTTTCGTAAGTCCTTTAATATCGCGTTCTGGAACAATAAGTTTTCGCTTCGACGTACCGCGAGAGAGGACAAAGGTACCTTGGCCGCGTTTTCTGAAGATAAGCCCTTCGGAAACGAGTAAGTCTAATGCTTTCTTGACCGTCATTCGACTGCTATTAAATTCTTTCGTTAATGTGATTTCATCGGGTAATTGTTGGTTAATGGCGTATTCGTTACTTAAAATCTTTTCACGAATCGCATGGTAAATCTGTAAATACTTTACGCTCATCGAATGTCATCCTTTCTCTAAACTAGCTATATTATAACAAATGTAGAATGAATAGGCAAAATCGACAATTTGAATACTATTTCCAATTATTGTCTAGACAAATATTTAAATTGTGATATACTATATGTGAAAGAGCTTACAGAAAGGAGGTTAATTATGAAGAAACAATTGATTTTCCCTCAAGGGTTCTGGTGGGGTGCTGCTTCAAGTGGACCGCAGACAGAAGGACAATTCGATAAGGCACATGAAAATGTGATGGATTACTGGTTTAGAACTGATCCAGAAGCTTTCTTTAATGGCGTCGGTCCAGATGTGGCGAGTGATTTTTATCATACGTATCCTGAAGATTTTCGTTTGATGAAGGAGATTGGATTTAATTCATTCCGTACATCGATTCAATGGAGCCGTTTGATTAAAGACTTCGAAACGGGTGAAGCTGATCCAAAGGCTGTGGAATTTTACAATGCGGTTATTGAAGAAGCGAAGAAAAACAATATTGAATTGGTGTTGAATTTACATCATTTCGATATGCCAGTTGAATTGCTTCAGCAATACGGCGGCTGGGAAAGTAAACATGTCGTGGACTTATTCGTGAAGTTTGCAAAGACTGCGTTTGAATGTTTTGGCGATAAGATTCATTATTGGACAACTTTCAATGAGCCAATGGTCATTCCAGAAGCAGGATACTTATATGCATTCCATTATCCGAACCTAAAAGGGAAAGGGAAAGAAGCTGTTCAAGTGATTTATAATCTAAATCTTGCAAGTGCCAAAGTGATTCAACTCTATCACTCGTTAGGATTGGATGGCGAGATCGGGATTATTTTAAACTTAACGCCTGCTTACCCAAGAAGTGATGCTCCAGAAGATTTAGCAGCAAGTCAATTTACAGATGATTTCTTTAACAGAGTCTTCTTGAATCCAGCGGTGAAGGGAACATTCCCTGAAACTTTGGTGAAAAGACTAGAGGAGGATGGCGTGTTATGGAGTCATACTGAAGAGGAATTGCAGCTCATTCGAGAAAATACAGTCGATTTTCTTGGGGTGAACTACTATCATCCAAAACGTGTTCAGGCGCAGCCAAATCCAGAGGAGTACAAAACACCTTGGATGCCAGATCAATACTTTAAAGAGTATGAATGGCCTGAACGTCGCATGAATCCATATCGTGGATGGGAAATCTTCCCGAAAGCCATTTATGATATCGCCATGATTGTGAAGGAAGAATATGGCAATATTCCATGGTTCATTAGTGAGAACGGTATGGGTGTGGAAAACGAAGGTCGCTTCATTGGAGAAAATGGAGTCATCGATGATGTGTATCGTATTGAATTTTACGAAGAACATCTCACTTGGCTACATAAAGCGATTGAAGAAGGTAGCAACTGTTTTGGATATCATACATGGACTGCTTTTGATTGCTGGTCTTGGAATAATGCGTACAAGAATCGTTATGGATTTATTTCTGTAGATTTAGAAACGCAAAAGAGAACCATCAAGAGTAGTGGAAGATGGTATCGCAACGTTAGTGACAATAACGGATTTGAAGTAGAAGTCGAGGAATAAAGAGAGGAGATATTCAGATGAAAAACTCGAAATTTATTGATAAATTTGCCGCGTTTGCTGGTAGACTGGGGAACCAAATTCATTTAAAAACCCTCAGAGATGCATTCGCAACAGTAATGCCATTATATATTTTGGCAGGGTTAATCGTTCTTTTGAACAACACAGTCTTTAAGTGGATTTTCCAAGGGGATACATTAACGAAATTCCAATATTGGGGAATTACAATTGCAAACGGTACTTTAAGTATTTCAGGTATTATTATCGCCGTAATGGTTGGTTATTTCTTAGCGAAAAACAGAGATTTTGAAAACCCATTGGCAGCATCAATGCTATCATTAGTTTCTTTAATTGTTATGATGCCAAACACAGTTTCTGCTGTTCCTGATGGCGTAAAAGATGCCGTGAATATTTCAGGTGTTCTTTCATTTAACAACACAGGTACAGGCGCAATGTTCGCAGGGGTTATCGTAGCGATTATTGCGACAGAACTATTCATCAAATTAACGAACGTTAAAGCATTGCAAATTAACCTTGGGGACAACATTCCACCAGCAGTTGGTAAATCATTTAGCGTATTACTTCCAGTAATGACTGTTATTTCATTATTCGGTGTAGTTTCAGCATTATTATTCAACCTATTTGGAACAAACTTAATCTCAATTATTACAGTCTTCATTCAAGAACCAATTCGTCATATTGGTACAAGCTTAATCGGGGTAATTATCATTTACTCTCTAGGAAATATGTTATGGCTATTTGGTATTCACCAAGCCGTTATTTACAGTGCAATCCTAGAACCATTACTATTAATTAACATTACTGAAAACATCGCTGCTGCAAATAATGGACAAGCGATTCCACACATCATCAACTTATCTCAAGTTCAAACATTTGCGTTAATGGGTGGTAGTGGATCTACATTATGTTTATTAGTGGCAACATTCTTAGTGAGCCGCAACGCTGCTTCTAAAAACGTGGCTAAATTATCATTTGGACCTGGACTCTTCAATATCAATGAACCAGTATTATTCGGTTACCCAATCGTTTATAACATTTCATTAGCGATTCCATTTATCGCTGTTCCAGCTCTTGGTATTTTAATCAGCTACTTAGCAACAGCTGCAGGCTTCATGAGCCCAGCATTTGTACAAGTTCCATGGACTACACCAGTATTCTTAAATGCATGGTTAGCAACAGCAGGGGACTTCAGAGCAATTCTCGTTCAATTAGTCATCTTTGCACTTGGAGTTCTTCTATACATTCCATTTATCAAAGTAAATGATAAAGTTGTTGAACAAGAAATGAAGGGATAAGATTATGAAACAAATTTTATTAGTATGTAACGCGGGAATGTCGACGAGTATGCTTGTTAAAAAGATGCAACAAAGTGCGACAGAACGTGGGATTGAAGTTTCAATCGAAGCAAAATCCATTACAGAAGCGAAAAAGAATATCCATGAAGCGGATGTTATTCTCATTGGACCACAAATTCGTTACGAGTTGCCTGCAGTAAAAGAAATCGCAGGGGATATTCCAGTAGATGCCATTGATATGCGTGACTACGGAATGATGAACGGTCCTAAAGTATTAGATCAAGCTTTGGCATTGATAGGAGAATAATATGACAGAAGAAATGGAACTCATCTGTTTCCAGTTGATTGCCAATAGTGGTGCAGCAAAATCTTGTTTTGTAGAAGCGATTCAAGCGGCTAAAAAAGGATTGTTTGAAGATGCTAAAGCAAAACTTGTGGAAGCAGAAGAAGCCTTCGTTGAGGCGCATAAAATTCACGCAGAGCTCATTCAAAAAGAGGCCAGCGGAGAAAAAACGGAATTTTCATTGCTGTTCATGCATGCCGAGGACCAAATGGCATCAACCGAAATCGTTCAATTGTTAGCGCAAGAGCTAATTGAACTATACCGTGATAAGCACGCACAATAAGAAGTTTATAACCACAGATTGGGAATTCTCCTAATCTGTGGTTTTTATTTAGAATCAACCTTAGAAAGATAAGATTCCAGAGAGGCTTACGGCTATTACGATGATATCCGTAAGGCTTCGAAGGAATCTTTCTCAATGTTGAGAAGAGACTTTCATAATAAACAGAATCATTAAGAAATGCCTAAATCCTTTTAAATCGCGTGAATTCAATGATAAAATAAACTGACATCAACCGTGGAGGAACATATGGAAGACAAAAAATTATTTATGAATACATATACAGGGCGCGTGTTTAATCCGCTTGAAATGGTGCCAGATAATGTAGCCATTGAAGATATTGCGCACGCCCTAAGTATGATGTGTCGAGGAAACGGGCATCTTCGTTTCTTTTATTCAGTAGGATTACATAGCATTAATTGTGCCCAAGAAGCGATTGCCAGAGGATATCAAACAGGAACCGTCCTTGCGTGTTTACTACATGATGCGACAGAAGCCTATATCGCTGATTTAATTCGTCCTGTGAAAAATCAATTACCAGAGTACGAAATCATGGAAAATAATCTGTTCGAAGTGATTAAAGAGAAATTCTTCTTACAACATTTAGAAGAAAAAGAATGGGCAAAAGTGTGGGCGATTGATCATGAAATGCTCTCTAATGAATTGCCAATCATTTTAACGGATGAACCGATAATGGAAAAAGCGCCATTACTCAGCAGTCCCATTTTGGAAGAGAGAAGCATGAGAGCGGTCGAACTCGAATTCTTGAAGTTATTCACCGAACTCTTCGAGACGTATCAAAAAGACGTGAAGAACTTAAAACGCGCTCAGCAAAAGAGAGAACTCGAGGCAATGACGCCAGGAAAACGCCGCGCGGAAGAAAAACGAGTGGTCGAATGGCTAAAAGGAATGCCTCAATGGATTGAGGCAAAAACGGTCGCCTTAACGATGCCGATGCGAATGGAGTTCCAGTTAGATTTAATCGTTCAAGAGGCTAGAAGCGCTGGAAAAACAATATTCGTTCCTTTGACGATGCCAGATAAGACGTTAGTATTCGTCGAATGGAATGAACAAACAACCTTTAAACGTACTTCATATGGGGTATTAGAACCAGTCATCGATAGCACGCACCCGCTGTTTGAAGCTAAAGACCTTGATTTAATCATTGTTCCTGGACTACTTTATAGTACGAAAGGAGACCGTATTGGCTTTGGTGGAGGCTACTATGATAGAACCTTACAGAAGGTAGACGATTATCGCATCCTTTCACTAGCCTATACGACTCAGGTGACGCCTGTTGCCGACTGGCCGGTATTTGAAACGGATATTCATATTCCAACGATTATTACAAGTGAAGGAGTGGTTAGAGATGTTTAAGATTAACCCTTGGAAATTAGAACGCATGAAGCGTAACTTCAACGAGAGCTTCAGCTTTACTTATTTATTTTTAGCGATTCAAGCAGCGCTCTTTATCGTAATGACGCTTGCAGGTGGCAGTACGAATGGACAAGTTCTTGTTAATTTCGGGGCGAAATTCAATCCGTATATCATTCATCAACATGAATATTATCGATTCCTAACGCCAATTTTCTTACATATTGGCCTGGAACATATTTTATTTAATAGCGTGTTCTTATATATGATTGGTCGTCAGATGGAGTACGAAATTGGACACTGGAGATTTCTTGCGGTGTATCTGTTATCAGGAATTATGGGAAACCTTGCAAGTTTTGCCTTTTCTTCAAGCATTTCAGCTGGGGCAAGTACGGCGCTCTTTGGACTCATGGGAGCTGTTGTTTATCTATCACGCAAACACGGCTACATTCGTTCTTTTAGACAAATGGGCGTGCAATATGCAGGACTTATCATTATCAACATCGTCCTAGGGTTTATTAATTCAGCCGTCGATAACTATGGACACTTAGGAGGACTCGTTGGTGGGTACTTAGTGATGATGGCGATCAGCTTTAGAGGAGACCGCCTGACGAAACCTGCTTCACGCATTTCAGGAATCGTTTCGTATTTTGTCATCGCAATTTTACTTTTTGCACTAGGAATGAAAAGATAATGCTGTTATAATGTAAGCATATACAAGTTTCATGGAGTGAATACAATGGAAAAGAAAATTATTGGTATTGATTTAGGTGGGACTTCCATCAAATTTGCGATTATTTCACTAGCAGGTGAAGTTCAACAAAAATGGTCGATTCCTACCAACATTTTAGACGAAGGAAGCCACATTGTGGACGACATTATCGATTCAATTCGTCATCGTTTAGACTTATTAGGACTAACAAATGAAAACTTTGCTGGTATCGGGATGGGTTCTCCAGGTGTTGTTGACAGAGAGAAGGGTACAGTTATCGGTGCCTACAACTTAAACTGGAAAACATTACAACCTTTGAAAGAAAAAATCGAAGGAGCACTTGGAATTCCGTTCTTCATCGACAATGATGCTAACGTTGCAGCGCTTGGCGAAAAATGGATGGGTGCTGGTGGAGACCAACCAGACGTAACCTTCTTTACACTTGGAACAGGTGTTGGCGGTGGGATTATCGCTGAAAACCGTCTGATTCATGGTGTAGCAGGTGCCGGCGGAGAGCTTGGACATATTACTGTTGATTTCAGTGACCGACCTTTTGCATGTACTTGCGGTAAAAAAGGCTGTCTTGAAACAGTAGCGAGTGCCACTGGTATTGTGAACTTAGCACGTCGTTATGCAGACGAATATGCAGGCGATTCAGAGTTGAAAGCAAGAATCGATGATGGACAAGATGTGAGTGCAAAAGATGTGTTTGATTTAGCAAAACAAAACGATCCACTCGCATTAATCGTGATTCGTCATTTCTCAAAATACTTAGGAATTGCATGTTCACATGTTGCGAATATGTTAAATCCGTCCTTCATCGTTATCGGTGGTGGAGTGAGCGCTGCAGGAGAATTCTTGCTAGAAGGCGTTCGTAAAGAATATGAACAATTAGTATTCCCACAAGTCCGCGAAACAACACACTTACGTTTAGCAGAACTTGGGAACGATGCAGGAGTCATTGGAGCAGCTTCTTTAGTGCTTTTGAAAGATTAGAAGAAACATGATACAATATCTCTTGTCTTATTAAAATTATTTTTGAAGGAGTTTAGTCTCATGTGGTATATTATTTGGGCTCTATTCATGGCCTACGGAATTTACTTATTTGTATTAGTTTGGATGCGTCAATCTGCTGCTAAAGTGGTTAGCGCTGAAGAGTTCGGAAAGGATTTACGTCATGGACAATTAATCGATGTACGTGAAAAGGATGAATTCAAAGCAGCTCATATTTTAGGAGCACGTAACATTCCTTATTCTCAATTTAAAGAACGTTTCATGGAATTACGTAAAGATCAACCAATCTATTTATATGAAGAAGGCGTATCAATCGCTGGTCGTTGTGCTTACCGTCTAAAGAAAAATGGATATACAAATATTTACATTTTAAAACATGGCTTCGAAGCATGGAACGGTAAAGTGAAAAAAAGAGAAAACTAATATGGAAAAGAGCTAGTTCAAGTTGAACTAGCTCTTTTTTTATTTATTCAGCTTGCTGCTTTCTATAGTCCCCTGGAGAAACTCCTGTTTTCTCTTTGAAGATTTTCGTGAAGTAAGAGTAATTATCATATCCGACTTCAGAGGCGACTTGAGAAATCGGCGTCTTCGTATCCGAGAGCAATTCTTTAGCAGCATGGATACGTTTATCCGTAATGTATTTAACGAGTGTTTCGCCTGTTTCTTTCTTAAAGACACGAGCAAGATGGTCTGCGCTGAGGTACACCATATCAGCTAAAGTAGTCCGGCTCAAGTCTTCTTTGTAGTGATGGTCGATATATTCGATGATCCGTTGAATACTATTCTTTTGGTTTTCAGCATCCGTGACAAAGTTTCTTGCATGAGACCAGTAGTAATTGAAGTATTCTTCGAAAGACTCAATCGAATGGAATTTTCTTTGGAAGAGGAAATCATGATGCGCATTTTGGAAAAGCTTATGCGCTGAAATTCCATTTTGGTCTAAGTAGATTCCGATTTGTTGCGTCCAATCCAGATGGAGTTTTTGCAAGATGGATTTTGGAACCATTCCACCTGAAATATAGTGCAATAGACTCTTTGACAATTCAGATTCGTCTAATGAATCCGAGAAGGAGATGGAGTTGGTTGCAACTTCTTTTTCCTGTAAAACAGCAGCGTCAGAAGATACTGGAATAATCGTATTCCAATAAGGCACTTGTTGGCCAGTTGCCGCGTAGAGTTCTTTTACGTCTTGTAAAATATTCGGGCATTGGAAGCAACTGTTGAATGTAATGATGGAATTATGGTGTAACTTGTCCTGAATCTCTTGTTGAATTTTTTTGACGAATGTCTCACTATTGATGGAATTGTCCACTCTAAAGAGGCAAACGTAATGGTCCACGTGTCCTTCCATCTTAAACAGACTCGCTAATTGATAAGTCTCATTTGAGAAGGCTTGGAATACTTTTTTCAACTGTGAAGTCCATGACGGAATTTCTGGGGCGTAATCTGCTTCATTAATATGCAATGTAATCACACCTGTTAGGAAATACTGATGTTCTTTTAAAGTAAAATTGCGTTTTTGCAGTTCAGCTTTTAGTTCTTCTAGACGATGATTTCTTGGTTTTCTTAAATATTCAAACCAAAAATTATTCTCTGTTTGGAACGCAGATTCGTGAGAAACTTGAGGCTGTTGCTCAGCAATCTTATCAAGTGCCTTTTGAATGATGAACTCCAACTTTTCGAAGTTAATCGGTTTTAAGTAGTATTCAAAACTTTGCAATTCAATCGCTTTTTGCGCGTAGTTGAAATCCGCATAGTTCGTTAAAAAGATGGTTTTGATGTCGTAATTTTCGTTTCTGACCCAAGAGAGTAGTTCAAGACCACTTCCTTGAGGCATTTCAATATCGCTAATCATTAGGTGGATAGGATATTCTTTAATGATGGCTTGCGCCTGAGTGAGGCTGTTTGCCGCGTAGACGTTGTCGATTTTTAATCGATCCCAACGGATTTTTTCACGTAACGCTTCGATGATAAAACGATCGTCATCAACGAGTAGTATATTCATTAGAATCTCCTTTCAACGCTTTATAGGGGAGGAGCGCATAAATTCTTGCGCCACCCGTGTCGTTATTTTCAAAAGTAATCGTATAGTTATTTGGATAGAGAAGGTTAAGCCGTTCAATCGCATTGGTAATTCCGATGTGATGGCCGTCTTCCGACATTAATGATTCCATGTTCTTGAGTTTTTCAAGAATCTCTGGAGTGAAGCCTGGACCATTGTCTTTGACGCAAATCTCAATATAAGGCTTGTCTTCTACCATTCGTTTTTGAAGAGAAAGGTCAATGGCAAGCCCGTCTTGGAAGGAAAATCCATGCTTAATCGTATTCTCAACGAATGTTTGTAGTAAAAGAGAAGGGACGAGTGCGTCGTGCAACTGTTCATCGAATGTTAAAGCAAAATCGATATGGTCACCATAACGAATACGTTGAATCTCTAAATAGTCCTTAATATGTTGAATTTCTTTATCCAGTGGAGAGAAGTCTTGGTCCACCATAAAGAGATATCGTAAGTAATCGGACGTTAAAATCGTTAACTCTTCAATTTCCTTATAGTTCTCCGTTTGAAGCATGCTATGAATCATGGAGAGCATATTCAAGTAAAAGTGAGGTCGGATTTGACTCTTTAAGTAGTTGAGTTCGACCTTTTTTAATTCCAGCTGTGCATGATACTCACGAATTTTTAAGTCTTGCATATCGAAGAGCACCTGACTCAATTTATCATTGGCAGTATCGATTTCCAAAATCCCTTCAGCAGAAGCGATGTCGTAAATAGAGGTGTTCTCGTCAATTTTTGAAAGTCGTTCGGTTAGTCGTGTAATTGGGCTTAACATTCTGTTTCGAATGAAAATAATCAACACAAGTGAAGCAATCGCGATTAAGATAGGAACGATTGCGATGAACACTTCAAAAAGAACGATACTCTTGAATACGTCTGTGTAGTCAACCGCTACGTAAATATCAAATGGCAGTTGCGTCCGTTCGCTGTCGGCTTCGATTAAGTGTGTGGAAGACGATAAGTTTTTCGGTTCTTTCAGCGAAATATGTCCATTCTTTCCAATATTCAGTTTCCGAAGTGGCATCAGAATATCTTCAGCAGAGATAACCGCCATAATCGTTTTCTCTTTATAATGAACGACTTTAATCAAGTATTCCGTATCGTTGATGAGAATGGCTTGCCATTTACGGTCGTCAGTATTATTTCTGAACGAATTGATATTGTTTTTTAAATATAAGTAATCTTGATAGGGAATAAAGAGAGTTGAAGCACTCAGAAAATGATGCGTGCCTTCAGTAGCCACCAAAAACGACATATGCGTTTCGTGTTGGTATTCATAGTCATTAAAAGTGGTCTGTACTTTTTTGACGGTTTGCTCATAATCCGTGTAACTTTGTGGCTCATTTAGTTCATCCAAACCCTTATCGTGAGTGACCGTTGAATACAAAAAGCGTTCAACAGAACGCATTTCATCATTTAGTCCATTTGCGTAAATTTCAATGGAGCTCGTCAATTGTTGAATATTTTGATTCTTAATAAAATCTCTTGTGGCATTGCTGACGAAGAGACTGATCACTGTGATGAGGATAAGAAGTACTAATAAGACTTGAAAGAAAAATTTAAAAGAATGTCTTTTAGATAGAATACTATGTAGTTTCATAACTTTTACCTCGCTTCTCAAGTATAACACTATCATAAAAGTTGTCAAAAAACGATATGAATTAAGAAGATGTCGGAAAAGTGATATAAATTTGGCAATATTGTCTGAATAGTGAATAGTTCTTATCGAAAAAGTGATATAAAGAAAGCGTTTTATTTTATAAAATAATGACAGGAATTTGAAACAGGAGGGAAATTATGAAAGATTTAACCCAATTACAAAAAAGAAAAATAAAAAGCAACATTCCTTTATATGTGCTACTATTTCCTTCAATTATTTTACTTATAATGTTTGCATATATCCCAATGTTAGGACTTGTGATTGCTTTTAAAGATTACTCACCGGCGAATGGAATTTTAAATAGCCCGTGGGCAGGGTTTAAATATTTCACCCAATTCTTTAATTCAGTTCAATTCGGAACAACGATGATGAACACATTAAAGATTTCAATCTATAGCATTCTCGTTGGATTCCCATTACCAATCTTACTAGCGCTCTTATGTAACCAACTAAGAACAGGGAAATTCAAAAAAGTCTTTCAAGTAACGACTTATTTACCACACTTTATTTCAACAATGGTTATGTGTGGGATGATCATTTTATTCTTATCACCAAATAGTGGTTTGATTGCCAATATTTTTAAATCACTTGGATGGACAATGCCAAACTTACTATCAAAACCAGATAGTTTTGCAGGCGTTTATGTTTGGAGTGATGTTTGGCAACATATCGGTTGGGACAGCATCATTTACTTAGCAGCTTTATCAGCCATCGACCCAACGTATTACGAAGCGGCTACGATGGACGGAGCTTCTCGTATGCAAAAGATTCTCAACATCGACTTACCATTACTTTTACCTACAGCAATGATTCTATTGATTTTAAGAGCCGGAAGCTTATTAAGTATCGGTTTTGAAAAAGTATTACTATTACAAAATCCATTGAACCTAGCTGGAAGTGAGGTGATTTCGACTTACGTATATAAAGTTGGGATGCTTAACTTCCAATACAGTTACTCTACAGCAATCGGATTATTCAATACTGTAGTCAACTTAATCATTCTATTATCTGTCAATTGGTTTTCTAAACGATATACCAAAACAGGACTATTTTAAAAGGAGGGTGGTCATAGCATGAAATGGTTTAAAGCTTCAAGAAAATCAAAATCAGATTTGTTTTTTGACGTAGTAATCTACGGTTTTGCAATCTTGTTAATATTATTAATCGTTTACCCATTGTGGTTTGTTGTGATTGCGTCCTTTAGTAATCCTTCTGATGTAGCCAATGGTAAAGTTTGGTTTATTCCACACGAATGGAAATTAGATGGATACCTTCGATTAATTGAACAACCACTGTTCTTAAGAAGTTATCTCAACACGATTTTATATACAGTAGTTGGTACATTAATCGCACTACTCATCAACATCCCTGCTGGGTACGCATTATCTAGACGCGACCTACTTGGTAAAAAGTGGCTCAGCGTTCTCTACATTGTTCCGATGTTCGTATCAGGTGGATTGATTCCAATCTACTTAACAGTGAAGAGTGTCGGACTTGTCGATACATTCTGGGTAATGGTTGTTCCATTTGCAGTATCTTCTTACAACATCATCGTTGCAAGAACATTCTTCAATAACAGTATCCCAGAAGGAATGTGGGAAGCAGCTCAAATTGATGGATGCGGAACAATTCGTTATTTCTTCAAAATCGTTGTTCCTTTATCAAAAGCCATTATCGCCGTAATCGGTTTATGGACAGCAGTTGGTATTTGGAACTCTTGGTTCAACGCCTTAATTTACTTAACAAAAGAAAACTTGCAACCATTGCAATTGATCTTAAGACGGTTATTAATTAGTAACCAAATGATGCAATCTCAGGCAACAGGGGAACTTGCATCAGACCTTCGGATTAAAGCTGATATGATGAAATATGCAGCGATTGTAATTTCAACAGCTCCGATTATGTTGCTTTATCCATTTGTCCAAAAATATTTCAATCAGGGTGTCATGATTGGCGCACTAAAAGAATAGGAGAGATATTATGAAAATCAACAAAATGAAATATTTGTTTTTAGCAGCCGCTACACTAACTGGACTAGCCGCTTGCTCAAACTCAACAACGAAGTCAAATGACGAAAAGTCAGATCAAACGAACTTCAAAATCACAACCGTTCGATGGTCGGACTGGGGCGAAGAATACCATAAAGGATTTATCGATGATTCTGCTAAAGAAGCAGGCATTGAAATTAGCTGGGATACTCTTGTTGCTGCAGACTGGACAGATAAAAAATCTGTATTAGTTGCCAGCGGAGACCTACCAGATGCCTTCTTAGGATCAAACGCATTTAACGATGCTGAAATTGCGCAAAACCAATCTTTATTTATTCCTCTAGAAGATTTAATTAAAGAAAACATGCCAAACCTTACTAAGGCACTGGAACAAGAACCAAAACTAAAAGCGATGATTACATCTCCTGACGGACACATTTACAGTCTTCCTAAGAAATTACCAATGCGTCCAACAGTAGGGAACCAATTATTCATCAATAAAAAATGGCTCGATAATCTAGGATTAAAAGTACCTGAAACTTATGAGGAATTCGTTAAAGTACTTCAAGCATTCAAAGATAAAGATGCAAACGGAAATGGAGATCCAACGGACGAAATTCCATTTGGCTCTGGTAACTTTGACCCAACATTCTCTTACATCCTTCCATTTAACAACCGTTTAGGTGCAGATAATACTTATGAAATGTCTGTAAAAGATGGCAAACCAGTATATCTTCGTACAGAAGAAAGCTACAAACAAGGGATTGCAGCAATGCATGACGCATACAAGAAAGGCTTAATTGACCCTGAACTTTACACTGAAGATTCATCAATGAGTGCCGCAAAACGTATGGATAAATCAGTAGCTAGAGTGGGTGTTTCAAGTGGTTGGACTGCCGACGCTACATTTGGATTACATGCTAGCGAATATGTTCCTTTACCAGCATTAAAAGGTCCTGACGGAAAAGGCTATGTTGCTTCTGACCCAGACCACTACAACTATGGACGTAATGAATTATTAATCACTACAAAAGCGAAGAACCCTGCTAAATTATTACAATGGTTCGACAAATTCTATACTGACGATGCAAGTATCCAAAACTTCTATGGTTCATTTGGAATTGCTACAGAAAAAGATGGCGACAAATATAAAGTATTACCTCCAAAAGACGGTAAATCTGCCGATGAATATGCTTGGATTCACTCTCTACGTGACTTCGGACCTAAATACGTGAGCGACAACATCAACAGCCGCGTAGAAATCGACCAAACTCAAGGTGACGGTTTGAAATTGAAGATGGACCAAGAATTAAAACAATTTGCTTTACCAGCTTACCCTAATGTAATCTATTCTCAAGAAGAACTAAGCAAATTAGCTTCAATTTACGTAAGTATTGATTCTTATGTAAAACAACAAGCTTCTAAATGGGTAGTTGATGGCGGAATTGAAGAAGAATGGGATTCTTACTTAGCAAACCTTAAAAATATGGGATTGGATGAATTCATCAAGATTCAACAAGACGCATATGACCGTTATCAAAAAGAAGTTAAATAATCACATTTTAACAAATACCCTAACTGAAACGTTTAAAATACAATGAGTAGAGGGAGCGAGATGAAGAAAAATCTTTCTCGCTTCCTTTTTCTCATATAGGAACGGTGATATCATTGCAAAAACTATTTCGAATTGATGGGCCACTCGTTAGAGGACTAACGCTCATCACCAATTTGATTCTATTAAATACATTATTTATCATTACGAGCATTCCTATTGTGACGATGGGGGCTTCTGTGACATCTCTCAATACGATGTTGCATCGGATTTTAAAGGGCGATGATGGCGATGTTGTCTATCATTATTTTCGTATTTTTAAATCTAACTTTAAACAAGCCACTGTCATTTGGGCAGCTCTTGTAGTACTTTCGGTTCTATTATTTTTGAACTATAGTATTTTTTCGAATACAAACTTCTTGAATGGATATGGATTATTACTTCTTGCGCCATTTGGAATGCTTGCGATACTGGGAATTGTTATCCTTTTACCGTATGTTGGGTTATTTGAAAATAGTTTAAAAGCCAGTGTCATCAATAGCTTTTTCGTTTGTATTTTAGATCCGTTACGTGCAATTTTATTGATTCTATTTAACTGCGCAGTGGTGTATATGAGTGTGAATACGCCTGAGCGATTATTGACGTCGATTTATGTATTTACTTTTGGTGGATTTGCAATCTGGGCATTGTTAAATGTAAAAGTAACGAGTAAAATGTTTGAGAAGGCATATAAATTAAGCAATGGAGGTACGCGAGATGAAAATTTTTAAAGGAGATTTTTATCGTATCAGCGTTCTAACGGATAAACTCATTCGTTTAGAATATTCAAAAAATGGACAATTCGAAGATAGACATACGCAATTAATCCAAAACAGAGACTTTGGTGAAGTGGAAGTTGAAGCCACAGAAACGCCAGAACTATTAGATATTAATACAAAGTTTTTCCGTTTACGCTATAACAAAGGTGAATTCAATAATCAAAATCTATTTATTGAATTAAAAGGGCAATTTGCTCTTTACGGTAGTCGTTGGTATTTTGGTGAACCAATCGAAACTTTAAAAGGAACGACTCGTACACTCGACGAAGTAGACGGGGAAACAGAACTCGAAGACGGTATTATTAGTAAGAGTGGTTATGCTGTTTTAGATGACTCCAATGGATTTATTAGTGATGAAAAAGAAGGCTTTATCAAAAAAGAAAGCGAAGTGGACCTATACTTCTTCGCTTATGGACATGATTATAGAGGAGCCATTAGAGACTTCTATCGCCTAACTGGCGCAACTCCATTATTACCACGCTATGCCTTAGGGAACTGGTGGAGCCGTTATTGGGCGTATACGGCTGATGAGTATTTAGGTCTCGTTGAACGCTTCGAAGATGAGCAAGTACCGCTTGCGGTTGGCGTGTTAGATATGGATTGGCATATCACCAAAATTCCAGAACGCTTCGGAAGTGGTTGGACAGGCTACTCTTGGAACCGTGAACTCATTCCAGAACCAGAAAAATTATTAAAGAAATTACATGATAAGAAATTAAAACTTTCTCTAAATGTCCATCCAGCAGATGGTATTCGAGCTTATGAAGATGCGTATCCAGCTGTTGCCAAACGTTTAGGATTAGATGCAGCCAGTGAAGAACCTGCGATTTTTGATATTGCAGACCCTCGCTTTAGAGAATCTTACTTTAAAGATGTTCATTATCCATTAGAAGAACAAGGAGTTGATTTCTGGTGGATTGACTGGCAACAAGGAACGCAAGGGGTACAAGATCCATTGTGGTTATTAAACCATTATCATTTTGTTGATAATTGTAAGAGAGCAGATGGCGGATTAATCTTGTCTCGTTATGCAGGACCTGGTAGCCATCGTTATCCAGTTGGATTTTCTGGGGACACGATTGTGACTTGGGAATCTCTTCAATTTCAACCATATTTCACTTCAACGGCTTCTAACATTGGATATAGCTGGTGGAGTCATGATATTGGTGGACATATGCGTGGTTATTATGATGAAGAATTGCAAATTCGCTGGTTACAATATGGCATCTTTAGTCCAATTACACGACTTCATAGTACGCAAAGTCCGTTTAATAGTAAGGAGCCATGGTTCTTTACGAAACATACTGCAGAAATTATGAAGCACTATTTACGTCTAAGACATCAATTGCTTCCATATCTTTACACGATGAATGTGGCAACGCATGAAGAGGGAGCACCTCTTGTGAGTCCGATGTACTACTTCTATCCAGAAAACGAAGAAAGCTACCATGTGTCAAATCAATACTTCTTCGGTAGCGAGTTGATGGTCGCTCCAATTACAGAACCAATGAATAAGAATTACCAATCTGCAAAAGTTCAAGTGTGGTTCCCTGAAGGAAAATGGTATGATTTCTTCACTGGAAGAGAGTATGCAGGAGATGTGGTGCTTGATATTTACCGTGATATCGAATCGATTCCTGTATTTGCTAAAGAAGGAGCAATTGTTCCGCTCGATGGTTCTGGTGTGAAAATGGGTGTGGATTTACCTGAAGTGATTGACTGGTATGTATTCCCAGGTACCCATCATTCATTCGAAATGGTGGAAGACTTAGATGGCGCTCGTTGTGTCACAACATTATCTGTTGATTGGAAATTAGGAGCGATTCAATTATCTGTTGAAGGAGAAACAGGTATCCTTCCAGAAAACAGAATCCACCGCGTTCATGTTCAAGGAAGCCAAGCAGCTGTCGTTGAATTGGAAAATAAAAACGCGACTGTTGAATTTACTGTTGGCGAAAAACAAACAGTTAATCGAAACGAAGCATTCTTCCAAGTACTTAAGAATGCGAACCTTCCATATCTAACGAAAGATTTCTTATATCGTCGATTAGTGAATGCTAAAAATGCGAATGAAATCATGAATATCTTACATCATGAAGATGAGGAATTAAGAGGACGATTACTAGAAATTTTATTTATTAGTGAACCGTAACAAAAAACGGATACTTCCAATAGGAGGTATCCGTTATTTTTATGTACAAAAGAAAGCACTGTAATTGAATACAGTGCTTTATCTGTTAATCGACTTTATAGTACATCAATGTTTTGATAGTTTTGCCGTCTGTTACGGTTTGCGTACCATAAATACGGTCTTTAGAAATATCCGATTGGTCTTTGTCACCAGACATCACACCATAAGTGAGCTCTACATTTTTAGGGATGAATGAGAATACGGCGCCTCCTACAAATGCATTTTCATTGCCTTCTGGAACCATAATCCAGTTGAGAAGTCCTTCTTGGAATTGTTGTTCGGTAATACCGACTTTAAACGTTTTTCCACCAGAAGTAATATTTCCATCTTTATCAATGTGGAATTCCCATCCAGCAGAGTTTCTCCATGTTCCGGCTACGCTACGGAAGTCGCCTTGTTTCATCGCTTGAATATCCATTGATGAAGGAGCAGGGGCTTTGGCAGGAACGGCTACTTTTTCAGTAGACACAGTCTTTGGAACGGGAGCCGTTGCATGTTGCGTCTCAGCAGTTGTAGCAACGATAGTCGTTGGAGCTTCAGTAGTACTTGTCGTTGTTTGTTTCGTTGTGGTTGTGCTTTGAGTAGTCGTTGTTTGAGCTTGAGTGGTTGTGTCTTCTTTCTTTTGGAAAAATGAACAGCCAGCTAAAACCAATGCGACTAAAATCAAAGAAATTGATTTTTTCATAGGGATTCCTCCTTTTACACGTTTATTATACTACTAATTCATATTTTAATATAGATACAAAGGTCATTTCTTTGACAAAGGGAGAATATAGGAGTATGGTGAGGATGTAAATCGGTAGGTGAGACTACCATGGAGATACGGATGACTACCGCAAAATAGTGGAGACACTATGCGTTGGTTAGCAGCCTCTGTCGTGAAGGCAGAGACTAATGTCATTTCATCGCTCCATGATGTTAAAGCTTGAACGAAAAAATGAGAATTGTTTATTAGGTAAGCATCTTGTCGCGTTTAAGCTATGACAAGGTGCTTTTTCATTTGCCAAAAACTTTTAGAAAGAGGGTGATCATATGCCAGGACCGGAGAGTCAAACGAAACAAATCAATGAGCGAAGGGAAGAGTGTGATGATCACCCGGAGCTTCGCCTATATTAAAAACGAGGTGAAGACTATGAAAACAGCAAAAGAAAGATTCGATTTAGCGTTGATGAATCCAATGGCAGATGTTCTAGAAGCGTTAGGCACATCTGTAAAAGGACTCACTGAAGAACAAGTAGAAACACTCCGCGAAACATATGGAGAAAATAAAATTACAAAGTCTAAAGAAGATCCAATTTGGAAAAAGATTTATGAGTCTATTATCAATCCATTTACGGTAATTCTATTAGTGATTGCGGTAATCTCATTATTCACGAATGTGATTCTTGCAAAACCTGGTGAAGCCGACCCTACTACTTCTATCATTATCGTGGTGCTCGTAGCTGTATCAGGAACGATTCGTTTTGTTCAAGAAATGAAGAGTGACAAGGCAGCGAGTAATTTATCGAATTTAATCGTAAACACTGCAACGGTTATTCGAGATGGTGAACAGATGGAAGTACCGATTGAAGATCTTGTTGTTGGAGATATTATTAAATTAAGTGCTGGGGACATGCTACCAGCGGATGCATTATTATTAGAAACACGTGACTTCTTTATCCAACAATCCAGCTTGACTGGTGAAAGTGAATCTATTGAGAAAAAATCAATCTGGGTTCCAGACGAAGAAGAAAAGAAAAAACAAGCGCTCGAGAGCGAACGTTTCGTATTTATGGGTTCGAACGTTGTCAGCGGTAGTGCTTTAGCCGTTATTTTAGTCACAGGGAATGATACGATGATTGGCCGTATCGAAAAAACACTCAATACTTTCGAAGAACAAACGAGTTTTGAGAAAGAAATGAATAAAATCTCATGGCTCTTAATTCGTTTAATGCTTGTATTAGTACCAGTTGTATTCTTGATTAATGGATTAACAGACGGAGACTGGTTAGAAGCAGGGGTATTTGCATTAAGTGTTGCCGTGGGATTAACTCCAGAAATGTTGCCAATGATTATTACAGCCAGCCTTGCAAAAGGCGCCGTCATCATGGCAAAAGAAAAAGTAATTATTAAAAAATTAAACGCGATTCAAGATTTAGGGGCTATCGATATTCTTTGTACTGATAAAACAGGGACTCTAACGCAAGACGAAATTATTCTTGAATACCCATTAGATATTCATGCAAATCTAGATATGGGCGTATTAAAAATCGCGTATTTAAACAGCTACTTCCAAACAGGACTTAAAAACTTATTAGACCGTGCTATCATTACACGTACGGAAAAAGAAGCCGACGAACACGAAGATTTACAAAATTTAGCAACACGCTACCAAAAAATTGATGAGTTGCCATTTGACTTCGAACGTCGTCGTATGAGCGTTATCGTGAAAGAAGACGATGAAGCAGTGCTCGTAACAAAAGGAGCACTCGAAGAAATGCTTAGCATCTCTACTCATGTAAAAGACGGAGATGTGGTTCACCCAATTACGGATGAAATTCGCGAATCAATCCTAGAAGCAGTGAGTGGCTTAAATGAACAAGGGCTTCGCGTACTTGGTGTGAGCCAAAAGAAATATCAAGATACTCACCATGCCTTCACGGTTGAAGATGAATCAAATATGATTTTAATGGGTTACTTAGCCTTCCTTGACCCACCAAAACCTTCTGCAGCTCCAGCGATTCAAGCGTTGAAAGAGCATGGAGTAACGACGAAGATTCTTACAGGGGACAATGAAAAAGTAACGCTAACGGTCTGTGAAAAAGTAGGACTACCAGTAGATAAAGTTTTACTTGGTACAGAAATTGAAGATATGAGCGATGAAGAATTAGCAGCAGTAGCTGAAGAAACAACGATTTTTGCAAAACTATCTCCAGAACAAAAGGCACGCATTATTCATTTACTAAAAGCAAAAGGACACAAGATTGGCTATATGGGCGACGGTATCAATGATGCGCCATCTCTAAAAGTAGCCGATGTCGGAATTTCTGTGGACAGTGCCGTGGATATTGCCAAAGAAGTGGCGGATGTCGTTTTATTAGATAAGGACTTACTCGTTCTTGAAAAAGGATTGATTGAAGGGCGTAAAGTCTATGCGAACATGACAAAATACATTAAGATGACTGTTTCATCAAACTTCGGAAATATCTTCTCTGTATTGTTCGCAAGTATTTTCCTACCATTCCTTCCAATGGCTCCAGTGCACTTAATCGTATTGAACTTAATTTACGATTTAAGCTGTGTGGCATTGCCATTTGATAATGTTGACGCAGATTTCTTAAAACAACCACGTGCATGGACAGCAAGTTCCATCACACGATTCATGGCTTGGTTTGGACCAACCAGTTCTATCTTCGACATCATTACTTTTGCAGTGATGTTCTTTGGAATTGCACCAATGATTACTGGAAGCAGTTATGAGACGTCTTCGAACCCAGCATTCTTCTTGATGGTCTTCCAAACAGGTTGGTTTATTGAATCTATGTGGTCACAAACGATGGTTATTTATATGTTACGTTCACCAAAATTACCATTCGTTCAATCTAAACCAGCGTTCTCATTGCTAGTGACATCCTTATTTGCCTTATTTGTTGTAACGGTTCTTCCTTACACACCACTAGCAGGACCATTAAAACTTGCACCGCTAAATGGACTATACTTCCTTGCATTAATTCTCATTATCGCAGGATATATGTTCTTAGTAACGGTTGTTAAAAAAGCGTATATTAAAAAATATAATGAATGGTTATAATGCAAAAAGAGCTATCTTAACAGTTTGTTAGGATAGCTTTTGTTTTTAGGAATGTGCTATTCTACAAAGAGAAACTTGCATGAGGTGAGAGCATGGAGAAAATTTTATATACAACAACGGCTGTTAACGAAGACGGACTAACAGGTGTAGCGTACACTAAAGGAAATGGAGACAAAGACTTTAGCACACAGATTTCATCGCCAAGAAGTGCAGATGCTGGGACAAACCCAGAACAATTATTTGCCTTGGCCTATGCCACTTGTTTAAATGCGTCGATTGAATTTGTAGAAAAACGCATGAAATTAGAGCATAAGAGCAAGGTAGAAGTGAAGATTGATTTGACATTGGATTCAGAGGGAGAAGGCTATCTATTCCATCCATCCGTTTTTGTTGCGATGCCAGGTAGAGACGAAGCATTAGCCCACGAAATTCTTGAAGCAGCAGAGCGTCAATGCCCCGTTCATAAATTATTAAAAGGAGTTACAGTTCCTCCCGTGGAACTTTCAACAGCCAATGAGTAATGTATTGTTAAGAGTTGCAACAGTGGAAGACGCTAAAGCGATTCAAGCCATCTATGCGCCTTATGTAGAAACGACTGCCATCACCTTTGAAGAAGTGGTGCCTAGCGTGGAAGAGTTTGAAGGACGTATCCAGAAAACATTAGAGAACTTTCCGTATCTAGTGTTAGAAGAGGACGGGGAAGTCGTCGGATATGCGTATGCTGGACGATTCTCAGCACGTGCCGCCTTTGATTGGTCCACAGAAGTTAGTATTTATATTAGCTTGAATCATCAAAGAAAAGGCTATGGCAAATTGCTTTATGCTGCCTTAGAGAAAAAATTAGTGGAGCTAGGGTACCAAAACATCTATGCCTGTGTAGCCGTTCCAGAAGTGGAAGATGAGTACTTAACGATGAATAGTGTTAACTACCATAAATATTTAGGGTTTGAAGAATGCGGACACTTCAAAAAATGTGGCTGCAAATTCAATCGTTGGTACGATATTGTATGGCTTCAAAAACACGGTGCTACTACGATTCCTACAAAACGTCCAGATCAATTTACAGCATTATAAAATGAAGATCCCATCAGCAAATTTTGTTGATGGGGTCTTTTTTAGGTTGGCATTACCAAATATGGTAATT